>JAZOQG010000012.1:0-14388 GCA_045656005.1 Clostridia bacterium | reverse complement strand
CGAACACGGAAGTTAAGCTCTGTTACGCTGAAAATACTTGGTGGGTGACTGCCTGGGAAGATAGGTCGCCGCCGGAACTGTTCTGAAATATCCCTACACTTGGTAGAGGAAGAACAGAAGATATTCCTCCATAGCTCAGTCGGTAGAGCACTCGGCTGTTAACCGAGTTGTCGTTGGTTCAAGTCCAACTGGGGGAGCCATATGGCCCGTTGGTCAAGCGGTCAAGACATCGCCCTTTCACGGCGGTAACGGGGGTTCGATTCCCCCACGGGTCACCAAATACTATGAGAAAAACTGCCGAAAGGCAGTGATTCTCTTTATATAGATTTATTTTGTAGAAAATTTAATAAGGGCCTTTAGCTCAGTTGGTTAGAGCAACCGGCTCATAACCGGTCGGTCCGGGGTTCGAGTCCCTGAAGGCCCACCAATAGAAAAAGACGTCTTGTGCGTCTTTTTTTGTTGGTGGAGAGATTAAATTGTGGGACTCGAACCCTGAGAGGGCACGAGACGTAAAGAAAACAATTGATAATTGTTTTTAGGCAAGTGGTGCGAAGGTTGGTACCGAAATACGAAGTATTTTGGTAACCGAGCAAGGCAGATGCGAAGCATGTGCGTCGTCCCTGAAGGCCCACCAATAATAAAAGGTTGTCGTAAGATGACCTTTTGTTTTTGTATAATGAAATTGAGAATTTTGGTGTTAAGTAGTAAATGCATGGTTGCAAAGCCAATAAAACACTTTTTTACTTGTAATTTTTTAAGATTTGTGATAAAATAAGTTGAAAAAATTGTAAAGTGAGGAAATATATGTTGAAGAAAATATTTATTTTTGTTTTAGCAATAACTATGTTGTTTTCAATTTCCACGTATGCTGCAGATACTTTTGAGGGATATAATATTCCTGTTGATATTGAGATTAATGGAAGTTTTATAAAATGTATTGAGAAACCTATTTTAATTGAAGGAACAACATATATCCCACTTCGTGCATTTTCCGATGCAATCGGTGGGATAACAGAGTGGAATCAGCAGGAAATGACGGCAACTTTGACAAAAGACGGCCACTCTTTTGTTTTTTGCACAAACAAAAGCTACTGTCTTATAGATGGAGAAGAAAAAAATTATTCTAGTGTTTTTTACCGCAATTTAACATTTATTCCCGTAAGAGTAATATCTGACACGCTTGGATATGATGTTTTGTGGGATAGTTTTTATCTTACAGTTAAAATTACTGCACCTGGGGTAGAAGTACCGGAAAACCTTAAAGATACATCATATACTTATGATGATATGCTATATCTTGGGAAAATTATATATGTAGAAAGTGGTGCACAACCGTTTAAAGGTATGCTTGCTATTGGCGGTGTTGTTATGAACAGAGTAAAATCGCCGCTGTTTCCGGGAAGTATAAAGGAAGTTATTTTCGATACTAAATATGGAGTTCAGTTTCCACCGGCCCATACCGATAAAATAAATGTTACACCATCGCGGGCGTGTATGGTCGCGGCAAAATGTGCTCTTGGAGGAGTAAAGGTTGTGGGAAACTCGCTCTATTTTGTTGCAGCTAAAAGTGCATCATCTTCGTGGGCGGGTAGGAACAGACCATATTGTACAACTATACATGGTGTTGCGTTTTATGAATAATGTGTTATATTTTTCGCAACTAAAATTTTGTGGAAATAGTTTTTAGGCGAGTGATGTTCAACGTGTATTAAAATGCAGAACATGTAATGAAAGTCCACCAAAAAAGAAAAGTCATCGTAAGATGGCTTTCTGTTTTTTTAGTTATAATAATTTACATACCAAATTATTGACAAACACCCGTAAATAAGCTAAAATAATATTGACAGTTGTCGACAAAGTTTTTATGAGGTGATCAAAATGAAGTATTGTAGTACATGCGGAGCAGAAATTAACGAAGGAGCCATTGTTTGCGTAAAATGCGGCTGCGCAGTTCAAAGTACGGTGCCCGTAGCAAAGAGAAAAACGAATAAAAGTTTGGCAAAATACATATTTTTGTCAATCATCACATTGGGTATTTACGGACTTGTTGTTATGTCGTCTGTAAGTAATGATGTCAACATTGCAGCAAGCCGTTATGATGGAAAAAGAACGATGCATTATTGCTTATTAGCTTTTTTGGTAGGTCCCATTACACTTGGTATAGCTTATATTGTTTGGTTCCATAAAATTTCAAACAGGATTGGCAAAGAACTTAAAAGAAGAAATATTGCATATGATTTTTCATGTGCGGATTTCTGGCTTTGGAATGTTTTGGGCAGCATAATAATTGTAGGACCTTTTATTTACTATCACAAATTATTTAAGGCAGACAATCTTATGTGTGCAGATTATAATGTAAGAGGATAATGATTAAGAAATCAGGTATATTTCTGTTATTTGTTTTATATTTTTTAATGGTATATACTTTATTCAGGTATTATAATATCACATGTGTTTTTATTGAAATTTTCGGGATTCCCTGCCCTGGGTGCGGAATGACCAGAGCATTGAGAGCACTTTTTAATATGGATTTTATCGGAGCGATAAATCATAATGTTGTAATATTCTTTATGCCCTATATATTTATGTATATTTTCTTTGATTTTAAGGGTAAGGTTCATAACATATTGTTGGTAATTATAGCAATAATTGCAATCATTAATTGGTTGATAAAAATCATTTTATTTATTTAGGAGGAAGTATTGATGTTTTGTAAAAATTGTGGAAACGAAATAAACGAAAATGCGATTGCCTGTATGGGATGTGGTTTTGCAAAAGGTGATGGAGAAAAATTTTGCTCAAATTGCGGAAGTGAGGTAAATCCGGGAGCAATAATTTGTACAAAGTGCGGAGCTGCTACAAAAGCCACTATATCAAATGTTACGGGTGAGCAAAAATCAAAACTTATAGCAGTATTGCTGGCATTTTTCCTGGGAAGTATAGGAATTCACGATTTTTATCTTGGATATAATAAATATGGTGTAATTAAAATTGTTTTAACTGTTTGTACAGGTATTGGCGGAGCAATTTGGGCATTAGTTGATTTTATCAGATTATTAACAGGTTCTTTGAATGCAGATGCAAACGGCGTTGAACTTAAAAAAGAGTTTTAAAATTGATATGAGAAAATTTTTAATAGTTTTATTTATATTAATCGCGTGTTCTGTCAATGTACATGCGGTTGAAAAGGCTAAACTTCCTACAGGCGGGTATGTGCCATTTGTGGAAAGGGTAGATGTTTTACCTGAGATTGAAGAAGATAGACAGCTTCAGCAAAGTAAGGCTAAGGTCTTCATGCAGTCTGCTGAGAGCGATGGTAATTTTGACTCCGTTAATTCATACACTGAGTTTTATGGGTATAATACGCTTAAAAACGAGGACGAAAAACTTGCAAATGCGTATTTAGAACTTGCTATAGGTATGCAGGATAAAAAAGAGGACGGAATTAAAATTTCTGATATCAATCTGACAGAGGAACAGATTGAAAAGGTTTTTTATGCATGCCTTAATGATAATCCGCAGTTTTTTTATGTAAATACAGGGTATAGTTGTGTGTGCCTGGATGAACCATATTATGGTACATATATATTCCCCGATTACTTCAGTGGGCTTGGTCCAGATAAGAAAGAAACTTTTGAAGATTATGCCAACAGTATTATTTATCAGTCAGGGGTAAGACCCGGAATGTCGGATTATGATAAAGCCATTATGCTTCATGACGAGCTTGCAATGCGTGTGGAGTATGATGATGATGCTATTAACGAATTTTATGATATATTGACTATTGTCGGCGGAAACATGTATGACGAAAAAATAGCACAATGGTATAATGAGTATGGGTATTTGCATTCTGCTTATGGAGCCCTTGTTAAAAGCAGTGCCGTGTGTGACGGGTATTCGAGAGCATATCAGTATTTGCTTTATAAGGTGGGAATACTTTCGCACGTTGCAACGGGAGTTGCAAATGGCGGAGGACACGCGTGGAATCTCGTAAAGCTTGATGGCAAATGGTATTACACCGATTTGACATGGGATGACCCTGATGCCTCCGGAGGCTTCGTTTTCTATGAACATTTTAATATAACAGATGAGCAGCTTGCAGACTGTGACCATATTATAGATAATCCCTATGTTATGCCGCAGTGTAATAACACAGAGCATAATTATTTTGTAAAAAACGGTGGAATTATGACGCCTGATGGTGATATTGATAATGTTACAAAGCAGCTTGAAAACAATTCGTATGCACGTGTTTATGTTACTGGTGACAAAGAAAAAGTAAATGGGATATGGACATGGTATAAAGATAATATTGAAAAAATTGCGGAAAAGCTCGAGGTTAGTGGTATAGTTACATACAGGTACTATCGCGCTTTAAGAGAATTTCATTTGATATTGGCAAGAAACACACTGTATCCACTTAAAAATATAGGGAGTACCTCGGAAAGAGAGGTTAAGGTTGCAACCGCTTTTTATGACGAGGATAACAGACTTATAAAATTTGATATAAGCAAGAGAATAAACCTTGAGAAAAACGCCATTTGTGTATTGGATTGTGGCAATGCGCTCACAGCATGCAAAAAGCTTAAATGTTTTATATGGGATGAAGACAACAAATTAGTCCCACTG
Organism: Clostridia bacterium; assembly: GCA_045656005.1. Classification (GTDB taxonomy): domain Bacteria; phylum Bacillota; class Clostridia; order UMGS1883; family UMGS1540; genus JAZNQN01. The sequence goes on along the minus strand of JAZOQG010000012.1, from coordinate 9,759 downwards.
TATTATAGTGTATCGGTAACATATTAATAAAATGAGTAAAAAAGATGTTGAAAACCAACATCTTTTTTTACTGAATATTTACCATATAATATATTGACAAATTTTTTTCCGTGTGCTATAATAACTCACGGTGTTTAAATAATTTTGATTTCGGCAACCTTGAGTATGCTTTATTGTATAAAATACAATAAGGTTCTCCGAAATTCTTGGCCTTTTGGCTCCCAGAATTTCGTGAGGTTCTTATTTTTTGGCAAATTTACTGTCGTAGTTTCTTGTAAAACGAAGAAAAACGTCACATTTCGGAAGCCTTGACATATAATAGAATCAACACATATTTTGTAAAGGAAGCGAATTTTATGAGTACACTTTTATCAATTTCAATCGCTCTTTTGGCAGGTCTTTTAATGACAAGAGCATTTAAACCATTTAAACTGCCTTCAGTTACTGCATATCTTATTGCAGGTATTTTAGTAGGGCCTTACTGCCTTGGAAAACTTGGCATAGAAGGACTCGGTTTCTCTAGCGGGGAAGCAGTTTCGCGCCTTACCTTAATTTCTGAAGTAGCGCTTGGGTTTATTGCTTTTTCGATAGGTAGTGAATTCCGTCTTTCAGAGCTTAAGAAAACAGGAAAACAGGCTACAGTAGTAGGTGTTTTTCAGGCTCTTGTAGCAACAGCTTTTGTTGACATTGCCCTTTTTGTTGTACATAAGATAATGCCTGATAAACTTTCTGTTTCACAGGCTATAACACTTGGTGCTATTGCAACTGCAACGGCTCCTGCCGCAACCTTAATGGTTGTTCGTCAGTATAAAGCAAGCGGACCGCTTACAAGCCTTCTTTTGCCGGTTGTAGCACTTGATGATGCTGTTGGTCTTATAATTTTCGCAGTATCCTTTGGCATTGCAAAAACGATTTTAGTAGGTGCAGTTGATATAATTTCTATTATCATAAACCCACTCATGGAAATTGCTTGTTCATTACTTCTCGGTGCAATAATGGGATATGTTTTGACACAGCTTGAGAAAATGTTTAATTCAAATACAAACCGTCTTAATATGACGATTGCATTTGTATTTTTAACTGTTGCACTTTCTATGATTGATTTCCATGTAGGGCCTGTTCATATAAGCTTTTCGTCACTTCTCGTATGTATGATGCTTGGAACGGTGTTCTGTAACATTTGTCCTCTTTCTGATGATATTATGGAAAGAGCAGATAAGTGGTCGTCTCCACTTTGCGCACTTTTCTTTGTAATAAGCGGCGCAGAGCTTGAACTGGGAGTTTTTGCAGACTGGGCAATCGTTGTTATCGGTGCAGTTTATATTGCATTTCGTTCACTCGGTAAGTACTTTGGGGCAGGTTGGAGCGCAAAAGCTACAAAATGCACACCTGAAATCTGTAAATACCTTGGTATCACACTTTTGCCGCAAGCAGGTGTTGCGCTTGGTATGTGTACAATAGTTGCATCTTCTGCGGAAATGGGAGCAGAGGGAGCGCTTGTAAGAAATATAACGCTCTTTGCGGTCCTTATTTATGAACTTGTAGGTCCGCTTCTCACAAGACAAGCTCTTATGGCGGCTGGGGATATTAAACCTATGACCGAAGAGGTTAAAATGCGCCGCCAGACCAAACTTGAAATGGCAAAGAATACATCCGAAAAATAAAAAACGGATTTTTAAGACATTGTAAATATAGCAAAAATCCGGACACTGTGTTCGGATTTTTCTGATTAGGAGGACGTTTTGACTACATTAAAAGTTACACTTAAATCTTCTTTTGAATATTTGAAAACTCTCTTAAAATGGTTTATAATTTCCACAGTTGTAGGCTTTTTAGGCGGAGTTTTCGGCAGTGTGTTTCATGAGAGCATAGATATTGTAACGCATTATCGCATGGCACATCCATATATCATATATTTTCTTCCGATAGGCGGGGTGCTAATTGCTCTTTTGTATTACGCTTTTAAATCAAAAGGAAAAATAGATACCAATAGAGTTATTGAATCTGCAAGGGATGATGAGAGAGTGCCCCTCATTATGGCGCCCCTTATTTTCATAAGCACAACTATAACCCATCTCCTTGGAGGTTCTGCAGGCAGAGAAGGAGCGGCACTTCAGCTTGGCGGAAGCATTGGGTATAATGTTGGAAAAGTATTAAGACTTGACAAAAAAGATTTACACATAATAGTTATGACAGGTATGAGCAGTGTGTTTTCGGCACTTTTCGGCACACCGCTTACAGCAGCATTTTTTGCCATTGAGGTTATAAGTGTAGGAATTATTCATTATGCGGCATCGGTGCCATGTGTTATATCATCTGTTGTGGCATATGAAATTGCATTGTTTTTTGGAATAAAGCCCGTTTCCTTTAGTGGAATAATGTTTAGCGGTATATCAGCTATAAGTGTTTTGCAGGTAACCACTCTTGCAGCACTTTGTGCACTTGTAAGCATTCTTTTTTGCGGTGCCATCAAATACTCTGAGCACTATGCTGAAAAGTTTATAAAAAACAGATTTTTGCGTGCGGCTTTAGGCGGTGCAATTGTTGTAGGGCTTACACTTCTTTTCAGAACTTATGATTATAATGGTGCAGGAATGGAAGTTATAACAAACGCAATGGGCGGTAACGCAAGGTATGAGGCATTTTTACTTAAAATTATATTTACCGCCATTACAATTTCAGCAGGCTTTAAGGGCGGAGAAATTGTACCTTCCTTTTTCATAGGTTCAACATTCGGCTGCGTCATGGCTCCGCTGTTGGGACTTGATGCAGGCTTTGGTGCGGCAATAGGATTTGTGGCACTTTTCTGTGGAGCCACAAATTGCCCCATAGCATCTTTAATGCTCTCGCTTGAAGTTTTTGGCGGGCAGGGGATTTTGCTTTTTGCCGTTGCGTGTGCAGTAAGCTTTATGATGTCAGGGAATTTTGGCCTTTACAAATCGCAAAAGATTTTATATTCAAAACTTGATGAACATTTTATTGATATAAATACAAAATAGTGAAAGGAAGGCCTTATGAAAAATAAAGTAATTAATATTATTTTTGTAGCAATAATATTTTTGGCACTTTTAAGCGGACTTGTAAAGGCTTTGTTTTTTCCTGTGGAGATAAACGAGCTTGAAAATCGTTATGCCGAAAAATTGATGCCTTTTTCGTTTTCAGCGGCAATGAGCGGGAATTTTCAGGACAGCACAGAAAAAACCCTTGCAGATCAGGTGCATTTTGCCGAAAAAATGAAAAAACTATATAACGATACAAATTCCGCATTTGTCAAAAAGATGCTGACATTTTTTGGCGGAGAGACAGAAAAATATATAAAACTCGGTGATAAAAATATTTATGGCGACTACCTTGTTTTTAATCCCAGTAGCTTTGATATTGTAAAAGATAGTCTTGATAAAAGAATTGCGACATACAACAGTATGTTCAAAAAGTATTCCGATAAGGATTTTTATATTTATTACATTGAAAAAGATACAGACATAAATTTTGAAACCGGAGAAAAACTCGGTGCCTTCGAGTATTTAAAAAATGGTTTAAATTTGCCTGATGAGAAAATGTCAGCGTTTAAAGTTGATAATTTCAAGGATTTTGCTGAAAATTTTTATCGCACGGACCACCATTGGAAAGCAGCAGGCTCATATAAAGGGTATCTTGAAGTTATAAGATTACTTGGTAAAGAAGGAGCGCTATCTCCTGAAGGCGAATATACTCTTCCCGAGCCATTTTCAGGCTCAAAAGCTCAAAGTAGTGATGCTGCAAGCTATAGCGAGGATTTTGTAGCTTTTAAATATAATTTCCCCGAAATGGATATAACCGTAAACGAAACTGCAAATTCTACTTATGGTGAGCAGGATGCTTATAAAAACGGAGGAGAGCAACACTCAAACTACGGTCTTTTTTATGGTGGCGATATGGGTGAAATTATATTTGATACCAATAGCCCTGAAAAAGAAGATATACTTATAATCGGTGAGTCTTATGATAACGCAATATTAAAGCTTTTGTCAACACATTTTAATAAAACATATTCCATAGATTTGCGATATTATCAGCCCCTCGTAGGCAAGGAGTTTCATCTTAAACAGTATCTTAATGAAAAGAATATTAAAAAAGTTTTGCTTATAGGAAATATTGACTATTTTGTAAGCGATGAATTTGTGCCGGAGGATTAAGAGTTATGGTTTTCAGTAGTTTAACGTTTTTATATTTCTTTTTTCCCATAGTGTTTTTGCTTTATTATATATGCAGAAACAGAGTGTACCGCAATACCGTGCTTCTTGTGGCATCTCTTATCTTCTATGCATGGGGAGAACCTAAATTTGTTATAATGATGCTTCTCGCATCACTTGTTGCGTACATAGGTGGATTGTTTATTGATAAATTTGATAAAGAAGAAAAGCATGGAGCAAAAAAATCCGTGTTCATTGTAACCACAATTTTGCTCACGCTTAATCTTTTTGTTTTTAAATATCTTGGCTTTGTGTGTGAGAATTTAAATCTTTTGTTTGGCGGCAGGATAAAGATAGCGGAGATTGTTTTGCCAATCGGCATAAGCTTTTATACTTTTCAGATACTTTCCTATGTATTTGACCTTTATAAAAAGGAAGTCGGTGTGCAGAAAAATTTCTTTTATCTTACTCTTTATGTTAGCTTTTTCCCTCAGCTTATTGCAGGGCCTATTGTAAGGTATCAGACGGTAGAGGATGAAATTTTACATAGACAGGAAAGCTTTAATGAAGTTACAGAGGGACTTAAAAGATTTATCTTAGGTCTTGGAAAAAAGATTATCGTTGCAAATAATGTTGCAAAAATTGCAGAAATTATTTATGGCGGAGACCCTTCGGTTTACGGGAGCGGAATGTACTGGATTGCCGCTATAGCTTATGCACTGCAGATTTATTTTGATTTTTCGGGTTATAGCGATATGGCAATCGGTCTTGGAAAAATGTTTGGTTTTCATTTTCTTGAAAACTTTAATTATCCTTATATTTCCCTTTCGATTACAGAGTTTTGGAGAAGATGGCATATATCGCTTTCCACATGGTTTAGGGATTATATCTATATTCCCCTTGGCGGAAACAGGGTTAAAAAGGGCAGATTTATTTTAAATATCTTTGCCGTTTGGGGACTTACAGGCTTCTGGCACGGTGCGCAGTGGAACTTTATAATATGGGGACTTTATTATGGAGCACTTTTGCTTCTTGAAAAAATGGTATTTGGCAAGGCTCTTGAAAAACTACCCAAAATATTCCGCTGGATTTACTGCATGTTCTTTGTTTTAATAGGTTGGGTAATATTTAATATCACAGACTTTGCTCAGCTTGGAGAAACAATAAGGATAATGTTCTCGTTTATACCAACAGACTTAAGTGGAGCTATTTCGGCAAATTCCGATATCTTAAAAGGAATATTCTATATTCCTCTCGGTCTTATATGCATGCTTCCCATATATCCCAAACTTAAAAAAGCAGAGAGCGGAGCGGTACTTTGTATAAGTAATGTTCTTTATATCTTGCTTCTGGCAATATGCATTATGTTTACATTAAGCTCAACATATAATCCGTTTATATATTTCAGGTTTTAATAATTAATCACCCCTTAAAGCATATTTACATAATATACTTTAAGGGGTGATTTTATGGAAATGAACACTGTGAAGCCTAATGCAACTGCTCATTTGAGGGGCAGTATGCGGGCACCAAATCTGGTTGGAAGAGCAGATTTTTATCAAAAAAGAAACGGTGTTTTGATATATATTCATGTTTATGGACTTCCAAAGGATAACGTAACTGATTATTTCGCACTTCATGTCCACGCAGGCAAAAGTTGCGGGGGAGAGGATTTCGCTGACAGTATGGGACATTATAACCCGCAGAATATGTCCCATCCAAGACATGCAGGCGATTTGCCACCACTTTTTTCAAATAACGGAGAGGCATATATGTCTGTTTTGACAAATAGATTTTCCGTCGATGAAGTTATAGGCAAAACCCTTGTAATTCATAGCGGTACAGATGATTTTTATTCTCAACCTGCAGGAAATCCCGGCATAAAAATTGCATGCGGAATAATAAGAAAAGTGTAGCATTGCTACACTTTTCTTATTATTCCTGTTAAATTAAATGTTCCCACTTCCGTAATTTCCACATTACAAATTGTTCCCACAAGGGATTTGTCACCCTCAAAATTTACAATTTTGTTTCCTTCCGTTCTGCCTGTCAAAACCGAAGAGTTTGTTTTGCTTTCGCCTTCTATGAGCACTTTCTGAATAGTGCCAAGCATGTCCTTGTTCTTTTGAAGGGAAATTTCGTTTTGAAATTCAAGTAGTTTTTCAAAGTTTGCTTTTTTCTCATCATCGGATATAACATCTGCTATTTTTTCTGCTGGTGTGCCCTTTCGCGGAGAGAAAATAAACGAAAAAATCATGTCAAACCTTACTTTTCCCAAAACGTCAAGTGTTTCATAAAAATCAGGTGTGGTTTCTCCGGGAAAACCTACAATTATATCAGTAGTCATGGTGATGGAGGGCATTGCCTCTTTAACCGCCTCAGTTTTTTCCAAAAACCATTCTTTCGTATATTTTCTGTTCATGGCCTTTAAAACCGCATTACTTCCCGCCTGAAGGGGGAGATGAAGGCTTTTGCAAATATTGTCTCTCTCTGCCATTACCTTTATAACACTGTCTTTTATATCTTTCGGGTGGGAGGTCATAAACCTTACCCTTTCAATTCCCGTGTCGCTTACCTTTTCAAGAAGAGAGGCAAATTTATCACCGCCGCCTCCGTAGGAATTTACATTCTGCCCTAAAAGCATTACTTCCTTCGCACCATTTTCCTTGGCGGCAATAACCTCTTTTATAATTTCAGCTTCATCACGGCTTCTTTCTCTGCCTCTTACATAAGGCACAATGCAATAGGAACAGAAGTTGTTGCAGCCATACATAATCGGAACACCAACTTTTAAGGGACTTTTGCGAAGTGTTGGCACACCTTCATGTATTTCATAATCTTCTTCTGTTAAAAATGCCTTCTGCCGCGTTTTAAGCACGCCTAAAAGCAGAGAAGGGAACTTATGGAGGGAGTTTGTACCAAACACAATGTCAACCTGCCTGAAGGTGCTTTTAAGCCTTTTAACGTTGTGCTCCTCGTTTGCCATGCATCCGCAAAGAGCAATAACGAGTGAAGGACGAATTTCTTTTAAAGGCTTGAGCGCTCCAAGCATGCCATAAACCTTTTTCTCTGCGTTTTCTCTTATGGCACATGTGTTAAATATAACAAGGTCGGCTTTAGAAGGGTTATCGGTAAAACCGTAACCCATTTCGGAAAGCAGACCCATTATTTTCTCGCTGTCATTTTCGTTTTGCTGACAACCAAATGTATTTATAAGTGCAAGCGGTTTCCTGTCTCCAAAAAAATCCGCAACATTTTTAATATTCTCCATATTTCAGCCCTCAAATTTACTTAAAAACGATTTAATTCTGGGCGATTCTATTTCGCTTGAGAAAACCTTTTCAGGGACATCGTTTACGATTATTGTTCCCTCGTCCATAAATATTACTCTGTCTGCAACCTCTCTGGCAAAAGCCATTTCGTGAGTTACAATGAGCATAGTCATATTCTGCGCGGCAAGGGATTTTATAACCTTTAAAACTTCACCCGTAAGCTCGGGGTCGAGAGCGGAAGTAGGCTCGTCAAAAAGCATAACCTGCGGACGCATTGCAAGTGCACGGGCTATAGCCACTCTTTGCTGCTGACCGCCCGAAAGTTCGCAAGGGTAGGAGTTTACCTTTGCAGTAAGCCCCACATCTTCCAAAAGCTCCATGGCATAGGCGGTAGCATCGTCCAAAGATTCTCCGTTTACAAGCATAGGAGCCTCGATTATGTTTTTAAGTACAGATTTTTGAGGGAAAAGGTTGAAATTCTGAAAAACCATACCCATTTTTTTAATAATAGGTCTTATTTCTTTTTCAGGAATATATTTTCCGTTTTCAACCATCGTGTCGCCATCAATCCTGATAGTTCCGTCTTGTATTGTTTCAAGCTTATTAAGGCAACGGAGGAATGTTGATTTACCGCTTCCCGAAGGGCCGATAATTGCAACAACCTCGCCCGCATCAATCTTAAATTCAATGCCTTTTAAAACTTCAAGTTTGCCAAAGCTTTTGCATATATTTGTAGCCTCTATAATAGCCATGTGAAAACCTCTCTAACTTTTATAATAGTCCATTTTCTTTTCTATGTATCCGAAAATCAAAGTCAGTATGCCGTTAAAGGCAAGATAGAAAAGACCTGAATAGAAAAGCGGCCACAAAATATGGGCACTGTTCATAAAGCGCTTTGCATTCCATGTAATTTCATAAATCATTATGGTGTTCGCGAGGGAAGTGTCTTTAACAAGGGTTAAAAACTCGTTGCTCATAGGCGGAATAATGCGTTTTATAACCTGCATTAAAATAACCTTAAAAAACACTTGTTTTTTAGTCATGCCAAGAACATATCCTGCCTCATATTGCCCTTTGGGAATGCCTTCAATCCCACCTCTGAAAATTTCGGAGAAATAGCACGCATAATTTAATACGAAAGCTATCATCACGGCAACAAAGGTGTTCATTCCGTCAATTCCCAGTAGCCCCGGGCCAAATCCGAAAACAATAAGCTGAAGCATAAGAGGAGTTCCTCTTATAACCCAAATAAGGAGCTTAATCGGCCACTTGATAACGGCAAATTTGCTCATGGAACCAAATGAAATTAAAAGTCCCAGAGGCAGAGCCATCAAAAGAGTGAGCGCAAATATTTTAAATGTTGTCCATAAGCCTTCAAGAAGACTTAAAGTTACAGTAATAAACATAATATACTTCCCTATCAAAAGGAGCTGTAAAAAATTTTTACAGCTCCTTCGTTTTAATCAGATTTTTGTATTAAAGAGCGAGATTAAGCTCATATTTTTCAGCAAGTGCATCGAGTGTGCCGTCTGCTTTGAGCTCGTCGATAATAGCATTAACTTTTTCAGTAAGGTCGGAGTCTTTTCTGAAACCAATACCATATTCTTCGGAAGTAAGTTCGAGAGAATATGTAAGAGCATCGTAGCTTGTGCCTTCAGCAGTCATTGATTTTGCCATTGTGATGTCGATAACGCAAGCATCAGCCTGACCGCCAACTACTGCCAAAAGTGCATCTGTCTGTGCAGCTACAGGTGAGTAAGCACCGTCAAGACCATTTTCTTTTATAGCAGCTTCGCCTGCAGAACCTGCTTCTGCTGCAAATTTGAGACCTTTAAGACTTTCAACATCTTTGTAGCTTTCGATTTTGTCTTTAGCCATTACAACAACCTGAGCATTTTTAACGTAAGCCTTTGAAACAGCACAGTTAGCCCGAACTTCGTCAGAAATTGTCATACCGTTCCAGATGCAGTCAATCTGTTTTGCATCAAGTGTTACAAACTTTGTGTCCCAGTTGATTTCCTGAAATTCAGGAGTTACACCGAGCTTTGCACAAACAGCTTCAGCAAATTCTGTGTCAAAGCCTGTAAGTTTTCCATCTTCCATGTAGTTCATCGGCTCATAGATTGTGTAACCGATAACGAGTTTGTTGTCAGCCTTTTCGCCGCATGCACAAAGTGCAAAAAGCATAACTGCTGCCATTAATACTGCCAATAATTTTTTCATAATAATTCTCCTAAATACAAATTTTTTCGTCTTTCGACATAAACATAATACCACTTTATCAAAGTAAAGTCAATAGTAAATTTATTTTTATA
>JAZOQG010000011.1:0-61384 GCA_045656005.1 Clostridia bacterium | reverse complement strand
TACTTGCAGCCTATTTTTGAAACAAGGTTTAAATCTCTTTCAACCTGCCTCCATTCACTTTCAGAACAAATTCCGCGGTGTCCGTTTATTTTCGCATATTCACCATCGTGAATATATCCGCCGAAAAGAAGCGAATTGTCCTCGCAATGTGCAACAAGAATTTTTCCTAAGGCCTTGCATTTTTCCATAGCCTCTGCCATTAAAGCATCACTTTGAACGCCCTTCCCGTCATCAGAAAACGCAATGGCTCTTTCCATTTTTTCAAAATCCGAAAGCTTTTCTCCCATCTGTCCGCATGTTATAGCCCCAATAGGATAAACGTGACAAAGTGCATCGCGGTCTATTATATCTGTCTGTACCTTTAAGTTTTCAGCACTATCAGGCACAGGATTTAAATTCGGCATTGATAACACATCAGTAAATCCGCCTGCCACCGCCGCACTCGTTCCGCTTTTAATGGTTTCTTTATACGAAAAACCCGGCTCTCTTAAATGAACGTGAACGTCAATAAGACCCGGGAATATATATAAATTATCATAATCTTTAAAAATAAATTCAGAATTTCCTTCAAAAGATACTACTCCACCTGAAACAAAAATATCCCTTTTCTCAAATTTGCCATTTATAAAAACATTACCTTTTAATGCAAAATCCACTTTAGTACCTCCAAAAAACTTACCCTTTATTTCACACAAACACCTCCCCTTTTACAGGGAGGTGAAAAACTCCTAATAAGAGCCGGAACCTCTTCTGTATCCGCCTCTCTTTGATTCAACATTTCTCTTTATGTCATGCATTTTCTCGTCACTAGCCTGCTTAAATTTCAGCATTTTATCTTCAAAGGACAAATTCTCCTCTTTTTGAGGCCAGTCAAAAACTGCGGGACGTGCAGACTCTGCCTTTTTATTTTCACGGCTTTCTTTCTCAAGCGCCTTTTTGATTGATAAACTGATTTTTCCTGAAGGCTCAATTGAAACTACCATTACACGAACGCGGTCGCCTTCTTTTACATAATCACCAATCTTTTCAACATATTCTCTTGCAACTTCCGAAATATGTACAAGTCCGCGCTTGCCTTCGCCAATATCAACAAACGCTCCGAAGTTTGTAACACCCGTTACCTTTCCGTCAACTATTTTTCCTACCTCTAACGACATACGGAAAAAATTCCTCCTTTGGATATCAAGTTAAAAATGTATGTAAATTAAATTTTAAAACGTATTATCTTTTTGCCCGGTGCACTATGACCTTCTGCACACCATCAAAAGAGCCTTATTATTTGCCTGTTATATCAACAAATACCGTCTCGTCATTTCTTACAAGACCCAGTCTCTCTCTGGCAATATGTTCAATTGTTTCATCAGACGTGCTCTTCTTTTTCTTATCTTCAATAGCCTCAAGTTCACTCTGTTTTTCTTCAATCTTTACATTATATTCGGCTATCACACTATTTAAATCGTTGAGTTTTGACTGCTGACCTACAATAGATATTGCAAAATACAAAATCAAAACCAAAGCAAAGCATGTCTTAATTTTAAAATGGGGTTTGTGCATCTTTTTATCGCTCTTCCTCATAGAAATCTTCTCCAAATCAAATTAAAACCAATCTTATTTATGTGTAATCTTATAGATACTATATACCGAGTTACATTATATAACATTTTTGAAAATTTGTAAAGTATTATTTAGTACATTTTTAATTGTTTTTTTAATTTTTTTCCTCTTTTTTTAATTTTTACAAAAATTTTCTGGGTAAATCTGGTCAAAAACGTGACAGGTTTGAGCACAAAGCGGCACAAAAGAAGCGTTTTTCGGCACAAAAAGTGCAGAATTTCTAATAAAAACACCCAAAGTTTTATAAAAAGAAAACTTACTGTGAGAAGGTAAAGCACAAAACCTATTCCCATTCCCAGAAAAAAATAAAATCTCAATTGACCGCTGTTAAAAGAATATATGGCAGCAAAAACGAGGCACGCCTCACTTATCCATAAAAAAATGTCCTCCGCCATAACGCGCGCGCCGCTTTTTTCTCCCATGCGGCGCATCGCTCTGAATAAATCAAAAATCAGCCCTGCCAAAAGTCCCGTTAGCAGAGAAACCCCAAAAACAAAAAGCTCATTTTTTACTGTTTCGCTCATAATTATTTAAAAAGTTTTTTAAATATTGAACCGCCCTTTGCACTATGCTCTTCGTCTGTATATGCAAGGGAATTTATCTCCCCTTCAACAGTTACATCTCCGCTTTCAACAGAAAGTTTATTTATTCTCATTTTCTCTCCTCTTATATTAAGCATTCCCGCCTCGGTGTAAAGAGAAATGTTGTCCTCATCAAAACTTTCCACATCCACAACTCCCGATATACTCATTTTCTTTCTGTTTTCCATAATGATATTCTGATTGAGTTCTTTTGTAACAGTTTTTAAAAATCTTTTTTCGTCCATTAAAAAACCTCCCTGCAATTATACTAAAATGTATGCTTGCAGGAAGGTTTTTATTCTCACATTAAATTACTTTATAAACTTTGCCATATCTTTCTCAATTTCAGCACAGTCATCACAGTGAACCTCAACTTTAATTGGTTTTGAAAGGTCAAGACTGAAAATACCCATAATTGATTTTGCATCTACAACATATCTGCCTGATACAAGGTCAATATCACAGCTATATCTGTTTACCATATTAACAAAGTCTTTAACGTCGCCGATTGAATCGAGCAATACTTCAAATGTTTTCATAAAAAATCTCCTTTCGCCGTGACTTTATATTATAGTTACAGTCACATTTAATATATTACCACAAATTTACAAATCAGTCAATATCTAAATCTGCAAAAATCCCCTTTGTAAGAAGCTGATTGTAGCCAGTCTGCCGAAGCGCCTCATAAATTACTATCGCAACGGAATTTGAAAGATTTAAACTTCTCGCTTCTTCTATCATTGGTATTCTTATGGCACTTTCTATATTTTCCTTTATAAAATCCTCGGGAAGTCCTTTTGTTTCTTTGCCGAAAAATATAAAATCTCCGTCTTTATACTCTGCCTCCGAATGTATTTTACCCGCCTTTGTGCTTGCAAGGTGTATTCTGGGATTTTTATGAACCTCAAAAAAATGCTCAAGGCTATCATAATATTTAACCCCTAAAAGATGCCAGTAATCAAGTCCTGCTCTTTTAAGTTTTTTGTCGTCAATTTCAAATCCCATCGGTTTTATTATATGAAGCGCACTGCCTGTTGCTGCACATGTTCTTGCAATATTTCCTGTATTTTGGGGAATTTCAGGCTGATGTAATACTATATTAAAGCTCATTTTTTACTCCTAAAGTTAGGGGATGTTAAAACTGAGTTTTAACATCCCTCATTAAAGTTTTAGTTTGCTGACGGTTTTGGTTTTTTAATAATGAACATTGTCCTTACATTAGGTGACGCATAGAACATAAGCACCTGTGTTGCATCGTAAATATCGTTTGTTGATTTCTCAACATCTGTAACTGTTACGATATCTGCAAAGTAATCATAACCATTTTCTTTATCTTCTTCGATTACCACTTTGCTTTCATCTGTTGCAGTAAGGTCAATTACAAAAATCTTTGCATTTGATGCGAGTGTGAAAATTCCTGCACCGCTTTTAGTGAATACTTCACCATCTTCTGCAATTGTATTTGTAAGTGTAATTGTTCTGTTTTTACCATCATCATCCTGACTCTTTGATACAACCGTACCATAAATTATTCTATTTGATGAACCTTGCTTTGTAGCTGTTTCAGCATCAAACTGAATATCACGGTAACGTATCGCATCAGCCTTCTTTGTTACAGGCGCAAGTGCATTTGCAACTTCTTCTTCAACAAGCTGTTGTTTGAAAAGAACAGGTTTCCTTACTCCATCTTCATCAACTTCAATATCAAGAACCATTTCTGTTTTGCTTGCGTACTTATCATCAAGTGCATATCTGAATATTTCACCTGCACGGATTTTTCCGTAAAAGAGATTTGGTTCAGAAGCTAGAAGGGGAGACTGCTCGGTTATAGCTGCACCAGATTTAAAGTTCCAGCCAATTAACGCATCCTGATGCTGAAGGTCGGGAATCTGAGATGTTACCTGCTTAATGCTTCCTGCAATTGCAATATTGGCATTTGAAGTAATCTCAGCCTCATCCTTGCCCGCATATACTATAACATACTTAGCAATGTTTGTTTCATTAAGGCAATATCCCTCTACTCTGTAGCTTGTACCCTTATTAAAGTAAGAAGTTCCTGTATACTGTTTGTAAGCACTGATATTTGTATTATCAATGGGAACTACCAAAACTCTTGTATTGGAATTAATACCCATTATTGTACCCGCATCGCCATCTACAAATATATTACCTGTTGTAAACTTATACTTACCTGCCCAGTAGTCTTCCTCAGTTATATCCTTTCCATATCTGTCATCGTTTACATTTGGAAACGGAAGCCCTTGTTCCAAATCATCATCCGCTACTGCTGCATTTTCAGAAACAGTATCAATTGTGTCAATTTTACCATCAGAATCAAGTGTGTATCTTATAAACTGAGCATATTTTCCAAGGCTTAAAGATTTTGTATAATCATCATCAAGATACATATTACCTTTGTTTGCATTTGCCTTTGCAGCTGCAGTTTCAAGAACACCGACAGCCTCCTCTCCGCTTGCAAGTGTGCCATCAACTCTCACATTTTCAGCAAGCTCATAATTACGCTCGCCCGTTTTGCCTGAGGACATTCCATACATTCTTACCTGATTTTTACCATTTATGCCCTCGCCTGCTTCTGCACCCAAAATGTAACCGAGGTAAACGCTTGAATCTTCTGCACTTGACATATTCTCCGCTGCAGCAATTTTGCCATAGGCATCAAGGTAAACCCTTGCATTGTTTCCGCTTATAAACACGGGCTTATCTGTGCCATCATATTCTTTAAAGTTATACGCAAATTTGTATTCAACATTTTTGATTGAAACAGTATTCGCAGAAATCTCTGTAACTGAACCAGACTTCTGATTCCTTGTTACAACCATATTAAACACTTCGCCGTCTTTAGAACGGTAAAGGTTAATAATATCATATTTTGAAACAGAGAAGCTTGTAGTATCTTCAACCTCTGTCCCTTTATTGTTAACCGTAACATATTTTGATTTCTGTGGAACTATAATTGTTCCTTCATCACCCTCTGTATAAAGAGTATAAATTTTCTTAAGTTTTGTTGCAGTATCTACGCTGCTGCTCTTTACTGCGTAAACTTCGCAATCATTTATAAATACAACATCTGCCTGTTTATCACCATCGTTTGAAAGGAGTACTATGTTACCTGCTTTAATCTCAAGATCAGTATCTAAAACTTCGTCAAGGACTTTACCATTATAAATAAAGCTTGCATCGTTTTCGATTCCTACAGCCTCAGTTGAGGTTGAAACGTCAGATTCCCAGTACTCCACAGAAGATGTGCTGATACTGTCTATATCATCAGCATCAACTGTAACAACTTTGTTTGCTTTTGTTTTTGTAATTGTGGCAATAACCGGGTAATCTCCTGAAGAGTCTTCACTGATTGTTGCATCAATTTTATAACCGAGCAAGCTTAAAGTATCAGTTCCTACAGGTACCATGTAGGTTTCAGCACCATCGCCTGTATCAACTTCTATAAGTCTTAATTTTCCTGTTGCAGTGCCGCCCTCAATATTTGTCTGCTGGCAGGATACAACAATACCTGTAATTTTGGTGGTCTTCAAAAACTCTTCTCTTGCAGTAGTACCACCTGCAGTTGTACCGCTTCCGCCCACTGTAGTTTGTGCAACCTCTGCGTCAAGTGAATTTGAAGTAAGAATTGCAACAAGACCACGGGATGCCGGATCCTCAGCAGCACCTATTGAAATATTTTTCAAAATACCAATGTCAGCTGCCTGAGCAATGTAACCTGTGTACCAGAGTGCACCGGGCTGTGTACGGCTTGCGGCAACCTCTCCATAGTTAAGTGCGCAAACCATCATTTTAACAGCTTCGCAGTATTTAACGGGGTTGTCGGGTTTGAATGTACCATCAGGATAACCTAAAATTATTCCTCTGTCAATAGCAGTACGGATATATGGCTGCCCCCAGTGACTATTCTGGTCAACATCAGCAAAGCCTGTGGAAAGACCTTCTGTTCCGATATTCTGAAGGTTTAAGAACGTAACAATTATTTTCGCAAATTCTGCACGGGTAATTGTTTTGTCCTGACCGAATGTACCGTCAGGATATCCCGAAATAATTCCATAAGGAACCAGTTCTGCAACTGCCTTGCCTACTGTAGTATTAGCATCAAGGTCAGAAAAAGTTACAGACTTAGTGTTTTCGCCTTCCGCAAAAACTGAAACCGAGCTTAAAATCATGGCTACAGCCAGTAAAACGGAAAGATATTTTTTAAACTTTAGCATCTTAAATCTCCTCCTAGTGTTTAAGTTCAGCTTAATTATAACATTAAATTGTGCATTTCGTCAATAGAAAGTATTTTTTGTCATCATAATTTAATACTTTTGTCACCTGTCTTTTTTAATTTGTAATATAAAACCATGCCCAAAAGCACCAAAACAAGTGATAAAAGTGACGAAACTCTAATACCTCCAAGCATCAGGGAATCTGTTCGCAAAAGTTCTACAAATGCCCTTTCTACTCCATACCACATAAGATAAAAGCATCCGCTCCTGCCAGGAAAACTTTTTATTTTTCTCGTGTTCCATATAACAACAAATCCAAGAAAAAGCCAGAGTGACTCATAAAGAAATGTTGGATGCGCCGAAACTCCGTTTACAACCATTTCCCATGGTAAATCCGTTGGTGCGCCATATGCTTCTCCATTTACGAAATTTCCCCATCTTCCTATAGCCTGTCCAATCATAAAGCCATATGCTCCGATATCAAAATGAAGGGGAAGTGACAACTTATGTTTCCTGCAATAAACAATAACCACAGTCGCCGCACCAATAACCGCGCCGTAAATCGCAATGCCGCCTTCCCATATCTTTATCATCTCAAAAAAGCTTTCATATTTATATGGTGAAAAAATTATGTAATAGGCTCTTGCCGATATAATTGATATGGGTAATGCCCATATCAACATATCATATAGATTATCGCTGTTTCCACCGAGGCGTTTATATTCTTTAAATCCGAAATAACTTCCTGCCAAAATTCCGCAAAGTATAATAATTGCATACCATCTTATACCCCCACCGAGGAAAGGAATTTTTAAGGCTATGGGGTCTATATTAAACATAAGCCCCAAAGAGGGAAATTCTATTACGTTCACTGTTTTTCCCCTCCCATATCTATCGGCAACACTTCAGAAAGTGCACCTCTTTCAAAACTTGTCATAAGTAAATTTTGAAGTTTTTCTGCCGAAAGCTCCAAAATTGCATCGCCATATTTCATATAATCAGCATCAAGTAAAGCATAAGAAACGAATGAACCTGCAATACTTTCAACATCATTGAATTTTCTGAGATACTTTCCGTATAACGCATTTTTTAAAACTGTTACTGTTTCCTCATCAATGCCTTCTTTTTTTATTCTTGAAATTTCACCAAGAATTTCTTTATAAACCTTTTTGGGATTTTCGCACTCACCTGAAATCTCAGAAAAAGCACATTCCCTGCTTATATTAAATGCAGCTGTCATATCGAAAATATCGCCGTTTTCATAAAGTCTGTTATAAAGCATAGAAGTTTTTCCGAACATATACTCGAGCAAAAGAGTATATGCTGCCTGACTCTCCAGAGTATTTTCAGGATAATCTTCTTTAAAACCAATTGAGAAAATCGGGTTTGCAACACTCATTTTTCTCTCTGTAAATTCACGGTTTACTTCCTTGGGCTCTTGAGGGAGTATTGTTTCGGCTTTAGGATATGGTTTTTGAGGAACTACATTATCAACAATTTTCAAAACCTCATCTACATCTGCCGCTCCCACAACGCAGAGCATCATGTTCTTTGGATGGTAGTATGAATTATAGCAGGTATAGAGAGTTTCTTTAGTGATTTTTGCAATTTCTTCGCAGTCGCCCGCAATATCTATGTTTATGGGGTGGTTTTTATAAAGTCCCCGCAGCATATTAAAAAATACACTCCAACCCGGGTTATCATCATACATTTTAATTTCCTGACCGATTATTCCCTGTTCTTTTTCTACATTTTCATCAGTAAAATAAGGGGAATAAACATAGGAAAGCAGATGAGTGAGGCACTTTTCAAAATTTTGTGCAGTCGAGAAAAGATACCCTGTCATTTCAAAAGATGTATATGCATTGGCATTTGCGCCATATTTTGCAAACTCATCAAAAGCATTGCTTCCGTCTTCCTGCTCGAACATTTTATGTTCAAGGAAATGTGCAATTCCGTCAGGAACAGTTACTTCTTCACCAAAGCGCAAAAAGTGTCTGTCAACCGAGCCGAAATCTGTAGCTAAAAGTGCGTAGGTTTTCTGATATCCTTCTTTAGGAATTACGCATACACGAAGTCCGCAGTCACAAACCTTTGTATATAAAGTTTCCCCTATATTCTCATAAAACACTTTTTTCATTTTGCACACTCCTCTCTGCCGCAGAGAAAATAAACCACATCTGCATTTACCAAAAGCGAAAGTCTTGTTATCTCTTCTCTTTTAACAGATTTTATTTTTTCTGCCTTTTCATCGGGAGATATCACCTTATCATCGGAAAGGGCAAAAAGATAATAGTTTGACAGCGTGTCAATATCATCTCCTGCCATTTTTAAATTATTTACAATTCCGATTTTTACATTTTCAAGTTCTGTATCGGTAAAATCGTTCTTTTTTATATCTTCAAGCTGTTTTGAAATTGCATCGCGTGTTTTTTCAAAATTCTCAAAATCTATTCCTGCATTAGCTATAATAAGACCTATGTTTTTATAAAGGGCACTTGAAGCATAGTAGCAAAGGCTCATTTTTTCCCTTACATTATTAAAAAGTTTTGAGCTTACCCCGCCACCAAAAAGTCCGTTTAAAACCTGCCATGCATATCTGTCTTCTTCTTTTATTTCCTCTGTGGTAAATGCCATAGAAAGCTTGCCCTGAGTAATATCGCACTCTTCCTTTATTTCCGTACACTCTCCTGAAAACTTAAGGGAGGTACCCTCAAATTCCTTGCCTTCTCCAAAGTTTTTACAAAGTGCAGAAATTTCGCTTTCCATTTCTGCTTCATCAAAGTTTCCCAAAACCACAATGCTGAAATTACAGGAAGAGATTATATATTTATAATGTTCATAGAGTTTTTCGGGTGTTATGCTGTCGCAAGTTTCAATATCACCAAGTTCAAAAACACTGTAAGAATTTTCTCCGCAGGCAATCTCCATACATCTTCTTGACGCATATTTTCTTTTGTCATTACTTGCACTCTCAATGTCATTTTTTAAAACCTTTTTCTCTCTTTCAACATATTCTTCTTTAAACACCCCGTCAATCAAAAGCGGAGAAAGAAAAATATCACGAAACATAGACACGGCTTTTGATATAATTCCTTTTTCGGAAAACTTCTCACTTATCACATCAAACTCAAAAGTCGGACAAATTGCAAAATCTTTCTTTATGCAGTTTGCCGCAAGGCTCATACCATAAAGTTTTTTAAGTGCCATTGAAATTTCCTTTTTGGTTTTATATTTTTCCGAGCCGTCTAAAAGCACCTTAACCAAAAGGGCATTTAAAGTTGCAGTTTTTTTATCAAGTGGTGTTTTGAAACTTACTGTAACCTTGAAATTTTTAAACTTATCGTCTTTTACAAATAAAATTTTATTGTTTCCAATTTGTTTTAACATCTTTCGCTCCTATATCACACTTTCAATTATATCATAAAGGTCATCTGCGGAATTTGGTTTTCCTATATATTTAACTGCACCTGAACCGTTTTTCATTTTCCATTCGTTTGTAAGCATCTGAAAAACTGCCTCCTCAATGGGAAATGTTTTAGTAACTGCCATAGACACTCCGTTATTAAGGAAAAACTCCATGTTTCTGTTCTCGTGCCCAGGAATGGGATTTAAAAGAATTGTGGGAAGTCCTTTTGCAAGGCTTTCACTCATGGAAAGTCCCCCGGGTTTTGTTATAATAAAATCCGAAGCATCCATCATAACATCTACATTATCTACATATCCGTATGAATAAATTGTATGTCTTGATTTCATAGATGCGATTTTCTCCCTTGCCACATCATTTCGTCCGCACACGCACAAAATCTGAAAATCTATATCGAGAGAATCTATCTGTTTTACAAGACGGGGCATATTTCCAAAACCCATACTGCCCATCATAAACATTACTGTATTATTCTCTTCAATTCCCAATATTTCTCTCGCATGTGACTTATCCATTTTCTTCCCGAATTTTTTATTTATGGGAATCCCTATTGGTAAAACCTTTTCAAGTGGTATACCCTTTTTTGAACATTGGTGATTTAAAAGGTGGCTCGCGGTTATGTAATAATCCATATCCGTTTCCTCCCAGAAGGGATGAATTGTAAAATCTGTTACAATTCCCACATTAAAAAGATGAGGTTGACTCTTTTTTATATGCGTCATCACTGTCGCACAAAAAATATGCGTTGAAATTATAACATCAGGCTTCATATCCATAATATATTTTTCAAGTTTTGATGCAGTTATTGCATTATTTATCATGCTCAAAACTGACCGTCTGCCTTCTTTGTGCTTTTTACTGTCAAGATATCCATATATTTTACCATATGCTTTTGGTGTATATTGAGTTGTAAAAAGATATCCTTTTTCAAGCGAGTCGCTAAGATGCGGGCTTATATATTTATAGGCATCGAGCACTATGCACTCTGCTCCCCTCTCATCAAAACATTCGGCAATAGCTTTACCTGTTTGTATATGTCCCTGACCTGTTGCAACTGTCAGAATTAATGCTTTCATTTTTTGGTTCCTCCAAAAAAATTAATATATTTATTTTGTAACAAAAAAACAGTCTTATTCATAGTATGTAATTGAAACTGCCGATGCAGTTTTAAAAAATTATTTGTCGCCATATGCGACGGAATGGAGTTTTATATGAGACTTTTTAATTGTGAAGGAAACGACTTCCTCTGGATTATTATCCTTATCGTATTGTTCTGCTGTTCCTGCAACGGTTCAGCTAACAACAACAGTTGCGGATGCGGCTGCCACAATGATAACAACTGCGACTGCGGATGCTGATTTGATAGGAGGGTAATTTTATGTGTTGTAATATTTGTAACATAGTTAAAAATGACTGTTTCTGGGTAGTTTTAATCCTTTTAGTGCTCTGGAGCTGCTGCGATGGCGGCTGCGGAAGCTATAGTTCCAATAGTTGTGGCGCTCGCTGCTAAAAGCCATACTGGGGAGCAAGTTTCTTGCTCCCCATACTTATATTTCTTTCTTTAATTTTTCAAACGCAATTTTTCTGTGACTTATTGCATTTTTTTCTTCCTCAGTCATTTCTGACATAGTTTTATCAAAGCCATTGGGTTTAAAAATGGGGTCGTAACCAAAACCGCCATTACCCTTTGGGCTATCCAACATCACACCCTCAACAATACCTTTGCAAACTATCTCTCTCCCATCAGGAAAACATGCGGCGGCAGCGCAGACAAATCTTCCGCGTCTGTCTTCTTTACCTTCAAGTTCGGAAAGAATTTTCAAAACTCTTTCCTCATCTGTGGCATCTTCGCCAGCATATCTTGCGGAGTATATGCCTGGACGCATATCAAGGGCATAAACCTCAAGTCCCGAATCATCAGCTATTGTGGGCACACCCATTTTTTCGCAAACTGCCCTTGCCTTTATAAGAGCATTTTCTTCAAAAGAGTTACCATCTTCAACGATGTCACCCACGAAACCCGCTTCGCTCATTGTAACTATTTCATCCTCTGAAAGGATTTTGCAAAGCTCTTTTACTTTTCCTTTGTTTTGTGTTGCCAAAATATATTTCATATCTTATTTTCCTTTTGCCAGCACGGCGCTTACAATTTTTGCAACCTGTGCTCTTGTACAGTTTTCTGTGGGTCTGAAAGTGTTATCCTCAAACCCGGAAACTACATTTGCACTTATCAGAATACTTACCGCTTCTTTAGCATAATCAGCTATTTTTCCATCATCATTAAAAGAATGTGTTGATGGTTCTGCAAGGTTAATTCCAAGAGCTTTTGCGGCTCTTACTATCATAACCGCCATATCCTGTCTTGTCATATTCTGTCCTATACCGAACATATTTTCACCTATACCGGTTGCTATTCCTTTAGCATATACGGTCGCTACATATTTTTCATACCAGCTTCCTTTTTCCACATCAGCAAAATCGCTTTCTGCATTATCATTTACAATACCAAATGCTTCTGCCAGTATTTTTGCAAACTGCTCGCGGGTTACAAAATCATCGGGTTTAAACATATTATTTCCAACACCGCTTAAAATTCCCTTTGACGCAAGCTCTTCAATATAGCTTTTTGCCCAGTGAGAATCTGTTACATCGCTGAAGGACACTTTCAAAGCAGGCGAAGGTGTTACAGATACACCGGGTGTTGGTGTAGGTGTTGACGGTTCTTTATCAGATGGCTTGGTTACCGGTGTTCCGCCTTCTTCATCTTCGTAATCATTATTCCCGTTACCGCCTTCACTTCCTGTATTATCTCCATCAGATGGCGGTGTTACAGGAGTTGGGGTTACTGTGGGAGTAGGTGTCGGTACCGCTTCTTCAAAATTATCCAATTCTCCGTCTATTCGGGTAAAATACTGTCCGTCACCTATCTCAAAAGACACCTTACTGCCTTCTAAAATATAGTTATTAACAAGCTCTCTCTCTCCATCATTACCCAACTTATAAACCTTATTATCTTCCCACAGGTTCTCGGCGTCGGTAACATCTTTTTCAAAGTATGCAGTATCATAGTCTAAATTACCATTTCCCGCCTTTATCTTATACACTTTATTTCCCTGAGCATATTTCGAAAGTGAAGGAATTACAGTTTCTGCATCGCCATAAAGAATTTCAAATATCATACTGCTTCCAAATGCATCATTTTCCAAAGCTTTTGATAAATTTACTACAACACTTCCGTTTGGAGTTACAACAGAAAGTTTATCTGCACATTCCTCTTTTGCCGCACTTACACCGCCTTTTGCAATGGAAAGTTTTATGTTATCCTCATCTTCAAACAAAACCTTTACAGAAAACGGCTGGATTCTTGACACATTTATATTGTTTTCTACAAGCTTATTTCTTACCCTCTGCGCTGACAAAGCCGCAAAAAACACAAGCTCACTGTCTGTTATACTTAATGTATCTTTCCCTTCAACTACTTTCAATGTTGCCGCTTTAGACATTGCTTCATATATAATTTTATTTTTTGCACTTTGGGTCTTTTGAGCATTTATAAGCGGAACATATTCTGCAATTATACTGTCTATAGTATAAAATGCTTTTATGTCCTCTGTTCCCAAAGCATAACTTTTTGCCATATCATCATACACAGTATCTACCACAGGTTCTTCCTCTGCCGAACCTTCATCCATATTGGGTGACATAATTCCCATCAAAATCATATACTCCACAAAAGCACTCTTCTCCGCAAAGTCGGTGCCGTTTATAACAGAGAGCATATTCTCTATCTGATTTTGTGCGCACGATATTACAATACTGTCATTATTTTCAAAAAAATCCACATAGTCCATTGCATCGCTTTTCATTCTGATTTCATCATTATAATATATGAATGCTGCGTCGTTTTTCTCTGAATAATACTCATCATGAACTCTTGACAAAAGATTTAAGAAAAATGTTTCACAATAAAAATTTTCGCGGATAAGACTGTTGATGTTGGGAAGTTCTTGTTCAAATCGGTCCTGGTCCGCCATAGGCATGAGTACATTTTCTTCATTAAGCATAAATCCACAAAACACTGTAAAAAGGTCAGGCTTTTCAACGAAAAATTCGTAAAGGTGAGTAACATATGGTCTGAGTTCTTCCGCTGTAACCCCATACTGATACAAATAAAACTCAACGTCTTCAACAATACTGTCTATCTCATCAGCACTGCGCAAAGTATAAATGCCGTCATCACTGTCATTCGACAATAATGACATTAATACCACGCTGTATCGGTCAGGAATAACATTTTTAATGAACATATAATCGAGCAAATCTCTTTCTTCTATCCCTGCGGAAAATGCGGGTACTGCCATAGTAAAAACAAGGGTAATGCTGAGTAAAAAACACAAATACTTTTTCATTTTATTCTTCCTCTCTTTTATAATCCGATTTTCATATAATCGTCAATTAATCTTGATTGTGCAATTAAAAAGTCACGTGTTTCCGAAACTTTTAAAAGCAGATTTGTAACCTCCATTACCTGCCTTTTAAATTTCCTTGTAATTTTTTTATGTTCAAGGGGGCAAAAATCAACCGCCCTGGGGTCAAATATGACCTGTACCTCTCCGTCTACTCCTATGTATGGCACAAGCGGGAAAATTCTGCACGCAAGAGGTCTTTTATCTCTCTCGCAAAACCCTTCACATGTCATAAATAAAACCGTTCTTCCGCCTGCCTTAAAATCACAGGAGGAAATTTTCGCAAATGACGTTTCTTTAAACATTATTTCTTCAAAAGGATAAAGATACATTCCTTCGCCGACATCAGTATCACTGCAACAAAGACACTGGCAAAGTCTGCCGCAGTTTGTTAAAAGTGGTGTTGCACTCACAATTTCATAAGCTTTTTCATAAAATTTCTCAGGATTTATTTTACTCAATTTTCGGCACCTATTTCATTTAAATCATATGGCGTTATCTGATATACGCAGTAATTAAGCCAGTTTGTAAAAAGAAGTGTTGAATGTGCCCGCCATGAAACAATGGGGGAATTTGAAGGATTATCTTCTTTATAATAATTGCAGGGAATTGGCACATCGTCCCTCTTTCCTTTATCTCTTACATACTCAAGGTGCAAGGTTTCTGCATCATATTCCGAGTGTCCCGTAACGAAAACATGCTTTCCGTTTTTAGAGGCTACCATATAAACTCCTGCCTCTTTTGAAGTTGCTATGATTTCAAGGTCGCTTACCTTTTTTATGTCCTCGCTTTTTATCTCCGTATGCCTTGAGTGTGGTGCATAAAACACATCGTCAAAGCCACGGACAAGTTTATTTTTCTTTCTGTTTACTTTATGTTTGAAAACACCAAACATTTTCTCGGACAAAGTGTATTTTGGAACACCATAATGATAATAAAGTCCTGCCTGTGCCGCCCAGCAAATATGAAATGTTGAAGTTACATGAGTTTTACTCCAATCCATTACTGCCTTAAGTTCATCCCAATAATCAACTTCTTCAAAATTCATAAGTTCAACCGGTGCGCCCGTTATAATAAGTCCGTCAAACTTTTCTTCTTTAACATCATCAAAGGTTTTATAAAAGGACTTAAGATGTTCAATCGGGGTATTTTTCGATGTATGTGATGCTGTATGTAAAAGCACTATTTCAACCTGCAACGGCGAATTTGAAAGTGCTCGCATTATCTGCGTTTCTGTTGTGATTTTTGTAGGCATAAGATTAAAAATTGCAATCTTTAAGGGACGGATATCCTGCCCCTGTGCCCTTTTCTCTGTCATAACAAATATATTTTCACTGCGAAGTACCTTTGCCGCAGGTAATTTATCCTGAATTTTTATGGGCATACTACTCCCCCTTTTATCATAGTAAAAAAATTATATCACATTATTTTTTTAAATACAAGTAAAATTTTAAAGAGTTGAATTAAAAAATAAAACTAAATCACTTTCTTTTCTTTAAGCAAAAATAAATGGGAAAAATCAGGACAAACGGCAGCGTGACAAGCGCACCCCATTTCATGGTAGACGAAAGAAGTGCCTCTCCCGAAAGAAAATCGGGACAGCCAAGAGAAAACACCAGCACCGAAATTGCGAAAAGGAATAGTGTATTCTTAACGTTTGGGCAAAGTTTTTTAATTCCTTCTGCAGCAGAAGCAAAAAACAAACCGACTTTAAAAATTACTATGCTTAAAATTACAAACGCAGATGTTGTTTCTATTCTGGAAAGGTTATTTCTTGAATCGACCATTCTAAGTGCTTCAAAGGTTGGCCACGTGAAAATTTTGCTTGTGTTTCCCAAAGCGGCAACGCTTCTGAAAATGAGCAAAAGCACAAAAAATGCTCCTACAGCACATCCTAGCCACAAGGCTTTTTTTCGTTTCTTTTCATTAAAAGAAACAAATGCATTTACGGCTACGATTTCTCCCGAAAGCATCAAGGTACCTGACAAAACATTTCTCCATGCGGAAAGGTTGTTGCCTTCCCTGAAGGTTAACACCGTATCCCACATAAACTTTTCACGAAGCATAAATGTGCTTACAATTTCGCTTACTGCACCAATAAGAAAGAAAACTGCCGCAAGTTTTAAAACTCCCTTTCCTTCTCCGCTTGCCATGAAGGCACAAAGCAAAGTAAAAAGAAGTACAAAAAGATATTTTGGTGTCTGGGGAAGTATATAAGTTTTTATAAAAGATGCCATAGTATTTACGTTATATGCTGCAAGAAAGACGAAAAAAAGTACATAAAGCCACAAAATTATTTTTTCGCCTTTTTTATTTTTAAAATCAAAGAGTGTAGCATAGCGGAATGCTTTTAAATATAGAAACAGGCAAGGCACCAAAAGAGCACACAAAAACATGGACATAAGCGGAGAGCTTTGCCCGTTTTCTGCAATAAATCCGTTTGCCAGAATGTATGAACCCAGAAAAACAGTTGCAAGTGTTACTGCATATTCAAAAGAACTTATTTTTTTCATAATCTAATCCCTCAATTTGCTGTTTACATTAACATAAACCTTTAAATTTTTAAAAGTTTCATTATTTGTTTTATCAGGATATTTTCTGGATATTTTTTCCTCAAAGCTATAGACATCAAGCCCCATTTCCTGCATTTTGTGAAGTGATGTCAAAATCTCACTTTTAATGGTATCACTTATTTTTGCCAAGACTTTTTCTTCCCCCCATGCATTCAAAACACCCTTATCATCTCTTTTAATTGAAACATCTGTATCTATATCCGCGGTAAAATAAATTTCTTCATCTTCAGAAAGAGTAAGTTTAGTGCGGGATTTTTCTATTCTCACGTCAAAAGTTGCGCCTTCCATTTGTGCAGTAATATCCGCTTTTTCTATTTTGTTTTTGAGCCACAATATGCCTCTTGCCTCATTGTTACTGATTTTCGCGACCATCTTTCCGTCTTTAAAAACTGCGTTTGCTGAAACCGAAATATCATCACCAGCACTTTTTACTATCGGCACCATTATGGCAGAATTTTTCTCAAGACTTTTTGAAACAAAATCGAAAACGTTTATTTCTTCACCAACGGGATTTTCACGAAACCTTCTGCCGAGGCTTATGATATTAGATGCAGGAACTTTTTCAATTTTACTTTCGCAATCAAGTATTTTTCCTGCGCTTTCTTCCGAAACTGCAACTGTTATTGTTGAGTGAAATTCCTTATCACGCATAAAGTAATCAAATATTTCATTGACCCCTTTTTCTGCTATTTTCTCATTTATCAAAAGGGCAGATGTGTGGGACATATTCATATATTTTCCGCATTTAAGAGATGAGTTTAAAATACTCTCTCCTATACTTTTTCCGTCCCCCTCAAAATTTGAATAGGTTTTTCCGCCACCATCTGAAAGTGCCCCGGGAACTACTGTCTGAACTATACTTTTATAATACTCTCCTTCCCCGCTGTCAAAGCCTACACCCATTACGATTGCCGTGTCATTTATATCCTCTGCGCCAAAGCATCCGCAAAGAGGAAGTACAAGGAAAACCATAATACACAAAGTGACTTTTTTCATTTTTCATTCCCCTTCCTGTAAAAAATCTGTCTTACGGGATTTTTTCTTGAAGTTTCCCTCGGTCGTGTCAAAAGCGTACGGATTGGTGCTCTTACAAACATATCCTTCATACCTGCAAGTGAAAAAGGTGCAAGCGGAGAAAGGTAATCCGCTCCGAAAGATTTAAGTTTAGAAAGATAAACTACTATAAATACGGCTCCTAAGGTAAGTCCCACTCCGCCCATAAAACTTGCCATAAAAAGCATTAAATATCTGAAAAACACTACCGCGTTCATCTGAGTGGGTACTACAAATGCAGTAAGGGCAGTCAGTGCCACAGCAATGACCATTGGCGCACCTATTATTCCTGCCGACACCGCGGTTTCACCTATTACGAGCGCTCCGACAATGCTTACTGCCTGACCCACGGGTTTTGGCATTCTGACACCAGCCTCTTTAAGTATTTCGAAAATTAAAATCATGATAAATGCTTCGGTACTCGTTTTAAAAGGTGTTCCTTCCTCTGCGGCGGCAATACTGAGTAGCGTTGGCAGAGGAAGTATTTCTCTGTGAAATGTTGTTATTGCAACATAAATCGGAAGCGCGAATATACTCAAAAAGAACGAGATATATCTTATTATTCGCATTATACTTCCATAAATGGGTGACGTGTAATAATCCTCAGGTGACTGAAAACTTTCTGCAAAAAGCATGGGTGCAGTCAGAACAAAGGGCGAGCCGTCAACTATTATGGCAACCCTTCCCTCAAGTATTTTTGCCGCGGCAATATCAGGTTTTTCAGTAAAGCCCATGGTTGGGAAAGGAGAAAGAGGATTATCGGAAATAAACTGCTCGATATAGCCTGAATCTACAATGGCGTCTATATCTATTTTTGAAATTCTTTGCCTTATGCTCTCCAAAAGAGACTCATCTGCTACGTTTTTAAGGTATGCGAGTGTTATATCCGTTTTCGTGTTTCGTCCTGCTTTCATGCTTTCCATTATAAAAGATGTACTTCTTATTCTTCTGCGCAGAAGCGCCGTGTTGCTTCTCATACTTTCAACAAACGCTTCTCTCGGTCCTCTTACAACGGAGTCTGTCTGAGGGTCTGATATACTTCGTCTTTCAAATCCTTTTGCGTTAATTACAAGCGCCTCTGAAAATCCGTCAATAAAAAGTGTGAGATCTGCTTTTAAAAAGCCTTCTGTTGCCTCTTTTAATGTTTTTACCCTTGAAACTTCTCCGCAGACAAGCACAAAGTCAAGAATATCCTCAATGTTTTTAAAGTTTTTTGTATCCTCATTTCCATCCATAAGACCGCGCATAATAAAATCGCTTATAGTGTCACGCGAGGTAAGTCCATCGACATAATAAAGTGTGGCTTTTCTGTTACCTGCACAAAAGTGCCTTATTACCATATCGTTATTCTTTTTGAGAAGTGGCTCCAGTATCTTATTGTTTTCCGAAAGTTTTTTACTTATTTTTACGTTTTCCCCAATCTCCTGCGGAAAAACCTCCTCTTTTCGTCTTTCATTATATCCATTTATTTTTTTAATAAGTTTTTCAAACATAAAAATCAGCTCCGTGGATATTTTTCCCCATAAAGCCTGAAAAATACATTTTCCCGCTTTTTTTAGTTTTTTCTTTACAAGGCAAAAAAACAGTGATATAATATAGTAGTTATACAATACTTAAGAAACCAGAGGTGTTATGGATGAAAAGACTTATGCTTGGCAACGAGGCCATAGCAAGGGGTGCTTTCGAAGCAGGGGCTACTGTCATGGCGTCTTATCCCGGTACCCCCAGCACGGAAATTACCGAGTTTGCCGCAAAATATGACGAAATATATGCTGAATGGGCACCAAACGAAAAGGTTGCGCTTGAGGTTGCAGTTGGTGCATCTGTTGCAGGTGCAAAAAGTATGAGCTGCATGAAGCACGTTGGATTAAACGTTGCCGCAGACCCACTTTTTACTGCTTCATATACTGGTGTAAACGGAGGGCTTGTAATTTGTGTTGCAGATGACCCCGGTATGCACTCATCACAAAACGAGCAGGACAGCCGTCACTATGCGCGTGCTTCAAAAATCCCGATGCTCGAGCCTTCTGACAGCAGCGAATGTAAGGATTATGTTAAGAAGGCTTACGAAATAAGCGAAAAATTTGACACTCCTGTACTTATTCGTCTTACAACAAGAATTGCTCACTCACAGAGCCTTGTCGAGGAATGCGAAAGACAGGATGCATCTTTAAAAGAATACAAAAAAGATGCAATGAAATATGTTATGATGCCTGCAATGGCAAGAGGCAGACACGTACTCGTTGAAAAACGCACAGATGACCTTATTGCTATTGCAAACACAAACGAGATTAACAAAATTGAATACGGCGACAAGAAAATTGGTATTATTGCCGCAGGTGACTGCTATCAGTATGCGAAAGAGGCATGTCCCTGTGCAAGTTTTTTAAAGCTCGGTATGGTGTTCCCTCTCCCCACAGACTTAATAATTGAATTTTCAAAAAATGTCGACGAGCTTTATGTAATAGAAGAGCTTGACCCGATTATTGAAAACCATGTAAAAGCACTTGGCATTGAAGTTCACGGAAAAGATAAACTTTCACTTTTAGGAGAATATAGTTCCGAAATGATTGCGGAAAAGATTTTCGGAAAAGAAGTTGAGCCTTTTGACAAGGCTGACGAGGAAACTCCAATGCGTCCCCCTGTACTTTGCCCCGGTTGTCCTCACAGAGGTATGCACTATGTTCTTAAGAAACTCGGTCTCAGGGTTTGCGGTGACATCGGTTGCTACACTCTTGGCGCCTTAGCTCCCTTGCAGAGCCTTGACACATGTCTTTGCATGGGCGGAAGTGTTTCCATGGCACACGGTATGGAAATGGCAGGTGGAAGAGAGATTGCAGGCAAAACTGTTGCAATTATAGGCGACTCCACATTTATGCATTCGGGAATTACAGGTCTTATTGACATAGTATATAACAAAGGTACATCAACTGTTATCATTCTTGACAACTCAATCACGGGTATGACAGGACATCAGGATAACCCCACAACGGGCAAAACACTAAAGGGAGAAGCAACACGTCAGGTTGACCTCGAGGCGCTTTGCCGTGCGTGCGGAATTGACCACATCAAAGTTGCAGACCCATTTGATGTTGACGAGTTTGAAAAGGTTGTAAAAGAGGCAGTTTCAAAAGACGAGCCCTCCGTTATTATTGCACAGCGCCCATGTGCACTCTTAAAAAGCGTTAAACTTACGGGTCTTGCGGTAATAGACAACGAAAAATGTAAAAAATGCAAAATGTGCATGAAGATAGGATGTCCCGCTTTAAGTTTCCGTGAAGGCCAAGTTTTAGTTGACTCTACACTTTGCAACGGTTGCGGACTTTGCATGAACATCTGCAAATTCGGTGCAATATCAAAGGAGGAGAAATAATGAGTAATATAGTTATTGTTGGTGTTGGCGGTCAGGGTACCTTGCTTGCCAGCCGTATCCTCGGTGCTGTTGCAACCGCACAGGGTTTTGATGTTAAAGTTTCAGAAGTTCACGGAATGAGTCAGCGAGGCGGAAGTGTTGTAACATATGTTAAGTACGGAGAAAAAGTAAATTCTCCAATAGTTTCCATAGGCGATGCTGATATTTTGCTCGCCTTTGAACAGCTTGAAGCATACCGTTCACTTTCATATCTTAAAAAAGGCGGAAAACTCCTTGTAAACACACAAAAAACCGACCCCATGCCCGTAATCACAGGCGCTATGGAGTACCCTGAAAATATTCTGGAAAAAATCGAGGGTATGGGAATTTCTCTTAATGCTATTGATGCTTTATCACTTGCAAGAGAGGCAGGAAACGAAAAGGCTGTAAACGTTGTTTTAATCGGTGCACTCGCTGCAAACAGCGATATTCCAAAAGATGCATTTATTGAAGCTATTCAGAAAACTGTTCCCCCTAAATTTTTAGAGGTAAACCTTAAGGCATTTGAACTTGGTTACAGAAGTTGAAGGAAGGAAGTATTAAAATGAATTATTGGAACGAAAAAATGGAGTGCGCCTCAAGGGAAGAAATGCGCACACTCCAAAGTGAAAGACTTATCGCACAGGTAAAGCATGTTTACGAAAATGTACCATACTATAAAAATCTCATGGACGAAAAAGGTGTTACTCCTGACGACATAAAATCTGTTGACGACCTTCACAAGCTCCCGTTTTTAACAAAAGCGGATTTGCGAGAGGCTTATCCTTACGGACTTTTGGGGAAACCTCTTTCCGAGTGTGTGAGAATTCACTCCACTTCGGGTACAACAGGAAAGCGAGTAGTTGCATTTTACACTCAGCACGATATTGACCTTTGGGACGATTGCTGTGCAAGAGCTATTGTTGCCGCAGGCGGTACAAAAGACGATGTTTGCCATGTAGCTTACGGTTTTGGTCTTTTTACCGGCGGTGCAGGTCTTAACGGCGGATCACATAAGGTAGGCTGCCTTACCTTGCCAATGTCCTCAGGTAACACTGAGCGTCAAATTCAGTTTATGCAGGATTTAGGCTCCACAATACTTTGCTGCACACCCTCTTATGCGGCTTACATAGGCGAAACCTTAAAAGAAATGGGACTTACTCCAGAAGATATCAGTCTTAAGGCTGGTATTTTCGGAGCAGAGCCTTGGACAGAGGCAATGCGTCGTGACATCGAAGCATCACTTGGCATAAAGGCCTATGATATTTACGGGCTTACTGAAACAAGCGGTCCGGGTGTTGCGTTTGAATGTTCAGACCAAAGCGGTATGCACATAAACGAAGACCACTTTATTGCTGAAATTATAGACCCTGAAACAGGTGAAGTGTTGCCAGAAGGCTCAAAAGGTGAGCTTGTATTTACAAGCATTACAAAAGAAGCATTCCCTCTTCTTCGTTACAGAACGAGAGATATCTGCATTTTATCAAGAGAAAAATGCTCATGCGGAAGAACTTTAGTTAAAATGACAAAGCCTCTCGGAAGAAGTGATGACATGATGATTATCCGTGGTGTTAACGTATTCCCGTCACAGATTGAAACCGTTCTCCTGGAGCAGGGATATACTCCAAATTATCAGATTGAAGTAGACCGTGTTAACAACACAGATACTCTTGATATTAATGTTGAAATTACATCAGAGCAGCTTTCCGACACAGTTCGTGAGCTTGAGAAAAAAGAAAAAGAACTGGCAGGTGCAATTAAAACAATGCTTGGTATAAATCCCAAAGTTCATCTTGTTCCTGCAAAGAGCATCCAGCGAAGCGAAGGCAAGGCAGTAAGAGTTATCGACAAGAGAAAACTTCACGATTAATTAGGAGGATTTCATTATGAGCGTAAAACAAATTTCGGTTTTTGTAGAAAACAAATCAGGAACACTTGCAAAAATTACAAAAGTTCTTTCTGAAAATAATATTGACCTTCAGGCACTTTCACTTGCCGACACAACTGATTTCGGCATTTTAAGGCTTATTGTAAATGACCCCGCAAAAGCAAAACTTGTGCTCTCGGAAAACCACTTTACAATTAAGGAAACAGAGGTTTTAGCAGTTGCTATAGACGATACCCCCGGCGGACTTCACAAGGTTTTATCTGTTTTGGAAAAAGAAAATGTTGCAATAGAATATATGTACGCATTTACTGAAAAAACTCTTGACCACGCACTTGTTATTTTACGTGTTGAGGATAACAGTGCGGCAGAAAAAATACTTTCCCAAAACGGAATAGGTGTTGTTGACGCAGAAAAACTATATAGCTTATAAAAAATTTAAAGGGGTCGATGACCACATCGACCCCTATATTTATGCGAGGATAAAAATGGATATTTGTAAAATACTTGATATTTCCAAAAAAACATATGAGCTTTCAAAGAAAGCGGAGGAAATATCGAAAAAAGAATTTGAAAAAATTGAGGAAATTGCATTTTACAACCAGCTTAAAGTACAAAAGGCTTTCCAAAACGCCAGAATAAGCACCTCTCACTTTACACCCACTTCGGGCTACGGTTATGATGATGAAGGGAGAGAGGCGCTCGACAAAGTTTATGCAGAGGTTTTCGGATGTGAGGCGGCATTAGTCCGTGCAAACATTATATCGGGCACTCATGCTCTTTCCACCATGCTTTTTGCTCTTCTTCGCCCTGGCGACAAACTCCTGGCGGCAACGGGCAAGCCTTATGACACTTTGGAAGGTGTTATAAAAGGCGGAAAAAGCTCACTTGAAAGTTTTGGCATTTCCTACGGTGAAGTTTCTCTTAAAGAAAATGGTACACCTGATTATGATGGCATAAAAGCGGTGCTTTCTGACAAAGCCATTAAAGTAGTTATGCTTCAGCGTTCAAAGGGATATTCAATAAGACCATCACTTACTGTTTCCGAAATCGGAAAGCTCTGCTCTTTTATAAAGGCAGAGAGGGATGACGTAATTATTGCAGTTGACAACTGCTACGGTGAATTTGTTGAAAAAGAAGAGCCTGTGGGCGTTGGTGCTGACATTATGGCAGGCTCACTTATAAAAAATCCAGGAGGGGGACTTGCTCCAACTGGAGGATATATTGCAGGAAAAGAAGAATATGTCGCACTGGCTGCCGATGCTTTGACTGCTCCCGGCATTGGAATGGAATGCGGATGCAATTTCGGAATGATAAAAAGCCTTTTCCAAGGATTTTATCTCGCTCCGCACACAGTTTCCCAGAGCATTAAAACAGCCGCATTTTGCGGTGCACTTTTCTCACTTTTAGGTTATGAGGTTTCCCCTTTAAAAGACGAGGAGCGTTCCGACATTATAGAGGCAGTTTTACTTGGTGACTCTAAAAAGGTTATTGCCTTTTGCGAAGGAATTCAGTCCTGTTCACCGGTAGACTCTTTCGTAACCCCTGTTCCGTGGGCAATGCCCGGTTATAGTGACGAGGTTATAATGGCGGCGGGTGCATTTAATCAGGGCTCTTCAATAGAAATAAGTGCTGATGCACCCATAAGACCTCCGTATGCAGTTTATATGCAGGGCGGTTTAACTTATGAAAGCGGAAAAATGGCTGTTATGAAGGCATGTGACAACATTTTAAAAATATCGTAAGATAATACAAAAATCCATTTGCACGATAGATGCAAATGGATTTTTTATATTATAGAATACTTGCTATGCCTACTATTATTGGCATTGTAATTATAGAAAGCAATGTTGTAAGAGAAACACCGGTTGCAGAAAGTGCGGTATCGGCACCAAATTTTTCGGAAAACATTGTGGTTGCCGCCGCAAACGGTGCCGCTGCAGCAATTGTGCAGGCGGTAAGCACTACTCCGGTTATTCCAAATGCGTAAAGCCCAAAAAGCATTAAAAGAGGGGACACAATAAGTCTGAAGACAATTGCACTCCATGCGGAAAACCCTGTTACCTTAAGAGATGCATTTGCAAGGTGAAACCCTACAATAACCATTGGGATAGGGGTATTTAGTGCCGCAAGGTATTTTATAGGCTCCAAAACCGTAAACGGAATCGGAACAGAGAAAATAAATACTATAAGCCCTATTGCAGTTCCTATTACACCCGGATTTACAAAAATTTTTTTGAGGGAAACATTTTTTATACTTCCGCTCATAAGTATTACCCCATATGTCCACAATACAACCTGAAAAACCGCAATATAGGTGGCTCCGTAAAACACACCTTCTTCACCGAGCAGTGCACTTTGAAGCGGCAAAGACATGTATCCGCAGTTTGAAAAAACTGACCCAAAGCGCAATGTTTTTTCTCTTGCAGTATCTTTATCTCTTATAAGAAGGTGAGAGAGCAATATGTTTATCGCAAAAGAAATTACTGCCGCAATCATTGTTATTATAAACCCTGAAAGCATTGCTCTGTCAAATTCTCTGCAATAAGAATTAATAATAACGCATGGCGTTACGATATACAAAACAAAATCAGTTATCTCTTTCACTGATTTATTTGTAAGCAGCCTTGTTTTTGCCGACACAAAACCGACACCTATAAGAATAAATAAAATTAAAACGTAATTTCCAACAGTCAAAATGTTTCCAAGCATATTATTCACCTTTAATTATTTTATGCCCGAAAAGCACTTCATCCATTCTCTTTTTATTATTCCATGACCTGCGGCTGTCGGGTGAACTCCGTCATGAAGCCACATATCGGCAGGAGCATTTTTTGCCACTTCATCAAAATATTTTTGAAGCTCAACAAAGGGAAGTGAGAATTTCTCTGCAACTGCCTTTGCCTTTTCTGCTCTTTTTTCAACTTCCATGCGAAAATCTTCGTAGTATTCCGCGTTGCCTGTTCCTGGAAGTGTAAAAGGCTCTAAAATCATTATCTTTATATCAGGCAAAGCCTCTTTTACTTCTTCAATAAGCATTGAATAAATTTTAATATATTTTTCTGCGTCAACACCATTTCCGCCACCAAAACCAAACTCGTGCCAAACGTCATTAACACCTATTAAAATACTCATAACATCAGGTTTTAAATTGATGATATCTCTCTTTATTCTTGCATAAAGGTCAACAACTCTGTTGCCACTGACACCTCTGTTATAAATTTTATATTCTCCGGGAAACTCTGCACCCAGTTCACCCATAACCATTGTAGCATAACCATAGCCTGCAGAATCATCATGTTCTCTTGGTCTGCCTGCATCTGTTATAGAGTCACCCTGAAATAGTATTGTTTTCATGTTTTTCTTTCCTTTCTAGTTTTCATGAAAACTATTTTACCACTAATTTACAAAAGTGTCAACCAAGATTTACTCTATTTCGTATAAATGCGGCATGGCATTTATTGCCCCGCGTCTTCCTACACACCATGCGGCAACTTTATTTGAAAAAGTGGCAAATTCTTTCGCTTGCAAAAGCGAAATTTCACTTTTGCCGCACTTTGCCACATTCCACAAAAACGAGCCCATAAATGCATCACCTGCACCTGTTGTATCTACTGCCTTTACGTTTTGTGCACTGCATGTTATAAAACCTTCTTTAGTTCTCACAAGAGCGCCCTTTTCACCCATTGTAACAATTACAGTTTTGATGCCTTGCTTAATAAGAGCGGCAGATGCGTCCTGAGGACTTTCAAAGTCCGTTAAAAGTTTGGTTTCTTCATCTGAAATCTTTATTATATCAACATAAGGGATAACCATACGCATTTCTTTTTTGCCCTCTTCCTCACTCTTCCAGAGAGGTGCTCTCCAGTTAGGATCATAAGAAATAATTTTCCCAAGGCTTTTTGCCATGTCAAGTGCCTTAAGTGTTGCACTTTTTACGGGTTCATCCGTAAGGGAAAGAGAGCCTACATGAAATATCTTTGTGTTTTCTATAAGCTCTTTTTTAACTTCATCAAATGATAGACATGTATCAGCACCGGGTTTTCTCGCAAAGGAAAAACTACGGTCGCCTTTTTCATCTATATTTACAAATGCAAGGGTTGTGAAAACGCTGTTATCCACTATTACGCCATCAGTGCAAATATTCTCTTTTTTCAAAGTTTCAAGGAGAAATCTGCCGTGCATATCATCTCCCACTTTGCCTATAAAAGCCACCTCTCCGCCAAGTCTTTTTACAGCCGACAAAACATTTGCAGGAGCACCGCCCGGATTTTGTTCAAACAAAGTTTGTCCGCTTTTGCTTTTTCCTGCAAAAGTCATATCAATCAAAATTTCGCCAAGCGCCACTACATCAAACTTTTTCATAACTTAATCCTTCCTTATTCAGCATGTCTTTTGCCTGCGGCATCAATTCTGGGGTCTGTGTAAATATCATATTCGTCACGGCTTTTTGTAGAAAATTCAGATACTACTGCACCCTCTTCTCCTGCCTGAAACCAATGAAGTGTGTTTGGCATAATTGTGTA
The DNA here is from genome assembly GCA_045656005.1 of Clostridia bacterium. Classification (GTDB taxonomy): domain Bacteria; phylum Bacillota; class Clostridia; order UMGS1883; family UMGS1540; genus JAZNQN01. The sequence continues at coordinate 33,633 of JAZOQG010000011.1, read as the reverse complement.
TTGCTCACCCGGATTTAACACGATTTCTTTTCTGCATGTGAAATATTCTTCCATGCCTTCGGGAAGTTTACCCTGAATATCATCGCTACCTTCACCTTCGACATAAAGATATACTTTTCCATATCTGCAACGGAAGGTTTCTTCTTTTCCTTCTTCACCACCAATTTCAGGATGACGGTGTTCAGGGCACGTCTGACCAGGAAGCAAAACAAGTTCTTTTGCACAGCAGCGGTCTGTGTTTACATAAACCACCAATTCAAGACCCACTTTTTCAATGCATCCGAGCTCGTATTCCGCAACTTCAATTCTTCCTCTTTCTTCGTCTGTTATGGCAATGCCTGCCTTATCGAGATATTTTTCCGCCTCACGGCTGAATTTTTCGTAATCACTTTTTGTAAGCATAATATTCTCCTCCATTTAATTTATATTTTAATAATATCATTTAAAGTGATTGACTTTCTTCCTTTGAAGTGATAAAATTATTATACTATATTGATATTGGTGATTTTATGAAAGCAAAGCTTTACGACAGTAAAACATATGTAAATTCTGATGTTGGCTATACTATGCGACTGAATTTCAGTACTAGCGAAAATTTTGAACTGCATTATCACAACTATTACGAGTTTTTTCTCACAATAAGCGGAAATGTTTTGCATGTGATAAACGGGAAACGTCAAATGCTCCCGAAGCACAGTCTGCAGTTGATACGCCCAGGGGATGAGCATACATATATAAAAGAAGGTGAATTTTCCTTTGCAAATCTGACATTTACAAAGGAAACCATGCATCTCCTATTGGATTTTATAGGCGATGCGGCAAGAGATATTTTAAACCGCAGTATGCCTCCCGCAGTTGTTTTGTCCGAGGATGATTTTTCAAAAATAATGTCAAAGCTTAACGAGCTTAACACGGTAAGTATTGATGATAAAAAGATTATGACGGTTAAAATGAAATTTATCCTATCGGAAATTTTAGCGTTTTTTATAGAAGGTGACGTGCACAGAGAAGAGTCTCAAATTCCACTCTGGCTTTCGCATCTTACCCAACTTCTTCAAAAAAGCGAAAATATAAATATGACTTTAAGTGACATGTCACATCTTACAAAAAAAAGCCGCGAGCATATTTCCCGCAGCTTTAAAAAATATTTTGGACTTACTGTTTCAGAATTTATGACGGCTAAGCGCTTAAATTATAGTGCAAACCTCCTGCTTAACACTAATCTTTCTGTAATTGATATATGCTATGAATGTGGTTTTCAGAATTTAAGCTGGTTTTACAGAAAGTTTAAAGAGAAGTTTTTACTTACTCCTGTACAATTTAGAAAAAAAGCAAACATGTAAAAAGCCTCATGCGAGGCTTTTTTATACTATTGAAATTTAAAATAATTCTTTGCGTTCTTATAGGAAATTCCTTCAACTATATCACGAAGGGCATCCATATCGGCAGGATATTCGCCGTTTTCAACCCAAGTACCCAAAAGGTTACACATAATCCTTCTGAAATATTCATGTCTTGGGTAGGACATAAAGCTACGTGAGTCTGTAAGCATTCCCACAAATCTACCCAAAAGACCGAGATTTGCGAGAGATTTCATCTGCTCTACCATGCCGTCTCTCTGGTCATTAAACCACCAGCCTGAACCGAACTGAATTTTCGAAGGCGCCTCTGTTCCCTGGAAGTTACCGAGCATTGTTCCGAGAACATAATTATCCTTGGGATTTAATGTATAAAGAATAGTTTTAGGAAGTTTATCATTTACGTTAAATGAATTTAAAAGTGCCGCCAAAGGCTCTGCAATAGAGAGGTCATTTATTGAGTCAAAGCCTGTGTCGGGACCGAGTTTTTCATACATTCTTCTGTTATTATTACGAAGTGCACCGATATGAAGCTGCATACACCAGTCACGTTTATGATACTCTGCCGCAAAGAAAGAATACATAAATGTTTTATATTTATCAATATCAAGGTTTGTAAGTGTTTCACCTGCAAGTGCCATTTTAAGTATTTTGTCAGCCTCATCTTCGTCACATGCAGCATAAGGCACTCCGCCTAATGCATGGTCTGAAAGTCGGCAGCCTACTGATGCAAAAAAGTCAATTCTTTCTTTCATAAGAGATATAACATCGCTTATGGATGAAATCTTTACATCAAATTTTTCTTCAAGAAGTTTTATGTAAGGAATAAAAGTTTCAATACCTATTTCAACTATTTTATCCGGACGGAATGTCGGGAAAACTTTTGTTTTCATCTTTCCTTCTTCTCTGATTTTAATGTGGTACTGCAAGTCATCGGCAGGGTCATCAGTTGTGCAGATAACCTCTACATTTGATTTTTCTATAAGTGCTCTTGCAGAAAAGCCTTCGCCACGAATCATCTCGTTTGCTTTATCATAAATCATTTTTGCGTTTTTCTCATTTAAAATATCATAAATTCCGAAAAATCGCTGAAGTTCAAGGTGTGTCCAATGATAAAGAGGATTTCCTATTGCATATTTAAGCGTTTTTGCAAAAGCTTCAAACTTTTCAAAATCACTCTTATCCCCTGTCATAAAGCTTTCATCGAAGCCGTTTGAACGCATTGCTCTCCATTTATAATGGTCACCGCCAAGCATAATTTCTGTTATGCTTTCAAACCTTCTGTCCTCACAGATTTCTTTTGGACTTAAGTGGCAGTGATAATCAATAATAGGCATTTTTGCTGCAAAATCGTGATAAAGTTTTTTTGCAGTTTTATTATGAAGCATGAAATCTTTGTCCATAAATTTTTTCATTTTGTAAACCTCCAAAATCAGTACATTATATAAAGTATACCACAATAATTTTTCCGAGTCAACATTTTAAATTTCATCGGGCAGTTTACTTGTAAATCCAGAAAGATGCTCATGATAACCTTCTTTTATAATTTTATATTTTCCATCTTTATATTCTATCTCTGTTACAGATGCATTTGAAACCCAGGGGATACTGTGAAGGTGCGAAAGAGGAACATCATGTGCTATTAACTGAAATATCTTTACAACTGTTGCGTGAGTAGCAATGAGAACCGTTTTCCCATCATTTTCAGAAACTATTTTTTCTGCCGCACGTCTAACTCTCTCCTTGACTTCTTTTACAGATTCACCCTCGGGACATACTGAATTTCCTATATCATCACACCATATTTTATACTCTGCGGGATACTCCTCTGCAAGGCTTTTGAAAGGGACTTTTTCCCAAAGACCACCGTTTATTTCTCTTAAATCAGGCATTTCAGTAACAGGAAGTCTGAGTGCGTCTGCCACAGGTTTTGCAGTAGAGTACGCTCTTTTTAAATCACTCGCATATATTTTATCAATTTTATAGTTTTTAAGGATATATTCTGCCGTCATCCCTGCCTGCTTTTCACCAAGCGGTGAAAGGGGCGTATCGGTATGTCCCGCAAACAAATCCTCCAAATTTGCCATGCTCTGACCATGTCTTACAATTATTAAAGTTGTCATCTTTTTTACCTCTTTAGCATTTTTACATATTTTATCACATTTTTTTAAAAAATGAAATACTTTTATTTATTTTCAAAGCAAGATTTAAGTTTTAAAAGTGCCCTTTTTTCTATACGACTGACATAAGAACGGGAAATACCCATTTCTTCCGCAATTTCACGCTGTGTTTTTTCTTTATATCCGCAAAGTCCATATCTTTTTTTAAGTATCTGCGCCTCTCTCTCTTTAAGGCATTTTTTTATTCCGTCATAAAGTTTTGACACGGTGTTTCTTGTTTCAATCTTTTCTATTACGTCATCGTCCTCACATCTTAAAATATCGAGGAGATTTACTTCGTTCCCTTCCTTATCAAATCCAATAGGGTCATTTAGCGATACTTCGTTTTGCAATTTGCGATTTGACCTTAAAACCATTAAAACTTCATTTTCAATACATCTTGCGGCATAAGTTGCTATTCTTATTTTTTTATCTAAGTTATATGTAGATATTGCTTTTATAAGTCCTATTGTTCCTATGGAAATCAAATCGTCGCTCTCAATTCCGCTTCCCTGATATTTTTTTACAACGTGTGCTACAAGGCGGAGATTATGTTCAATTAAAATATTCTTGGCATCAATGTCACCTTCCTGATACCTTTTTAAAAGCTCTTCTTCCTCTTCCTGTGAAAGCTGCCTTGGAAATGAGTTTCCTCCGCTTACAAATGACACCATAAAAATATTTTTAAACAAGAAGCAGATAAGCTCCATAAGCATAAAAATGCCCTCCCATAAATCAATATAATTAATTATATGAGAGGGGGGGTATTTTGTGCGTGTCCGCTTCAAATTAAAAATTATTCATTAATTTCTCTATACACCGCAGGCATTCTGACCTTGTGACGGCTTCCTTTATTATATCTTTCTATAATCTCACGATTTTCATCGGATATTTCGCCTGTAAGCAAAAATTTATCAATATCGGCATATTTTATTCCCATATCCTCTTCGTCACTCTGTCCTTCAAAAAGCGCGGCAGAAGGGGCTTTTGTCATAATAGCCTCGGGTGCTCCAAGGTATTCTAAAAATTCATAAACCTCCTTAACTGTAAGGTCGGAAATGGGATTTAAATCACAAGCTCCGTCACCCCACTTTGTAAAGTAGCCCATATATCGCTCACTTCTGTTACCTGTTCCTGCTACAAGTTTACCTTCCGATGCACCTATGGCATAAAGCACAGTCATACGAAGACGTGGATTTATATTTGTGTCTGCCATCTTAGAAAGCATGGTCTTACCTTCAAGTATCCTTCGGAATTTTTCCTTCACATCCGTTATATCAACAACTCTTGTTTCGATGCCGAATTTTTCTGCAACCTCCATACCGTCACGCATGTCCTCTTCATAGTTTCGTCTTGAAGAGCAGGGCATAATTACTCCCACCGTATCCTCGCATGCCATTTTGCAAAGTATTCCCACGAGTGCACAGTCTTTTCCACCGCTGTTGCCGAAAACAATTCCTTTTGCGTGAGCACTTTCAAGTGTGTCTTTTATAAATTTTACTCTTTTTTCGGTTTCTTCTTTATAATTGCGCAACATAATAAACCTCCATTACAGAGGGGATAGGAAAAAAGTTTCAGAACGGACAAACTGAACCCGCAGGGGTTACCCGAAGCTGTATGTTATACAGCGAGAGGTGAAGTTTGTTCGTAGCAAAAAGGCTTAAAAATTCAGGGAAATCTCATGCTATGAGATTTCCCTACAAAATGTAGTTACTTTAATGTTTTTTAAATTTACAATGCCAATAAAAACTATTGCCTTTTTGTGCTCTGGGAATTTTTAACATCCCCTGATTGTTTTAGATTGTTACAATACCTTCAAATACTTTTTCGCAAGGTCCTGTCATAAACACTCCCTCGTCTGTGTAGCGGATTGTAAGTTCTCCGCCCAAAAGCATAACCTTAATATCGCTGTTTTTCTCGCAATGTCCGCACATTACTGCCGCAACTACTGCTGCGCATGCTCCTGTTCCGCAGGCGAGTGTCTCCCCGTTTCCTCTCTCCCATACGGATACGCGAAGTGTCTTATTATCGAGAACCTGAACAAATTCCGCATTAACCTTTTCAGGGAAAATGGGGCAGTTTTCAAACTGCGGTCCGATTTTTGAAACTTCAATTTTTTCAGAGTTATCCATAAACACTACTGCATGAGGATTTCCAAAGGAAAGTGCGGTTACTTCATATTCTTTTCCGCAAACTTCAATTTTTTTATTTATAACTGTTTCCCCTTCAACATTCATCGGAATAGATTTGGGGCTGAATGTTGGAAGTCCCATATTGACCTGTGCGCTTGAAACAAGTCCGCCAACGGTTTTAAGCTTTAAGGTTTTAACCCCGCTTTTAGTTTCAACCGTTACTGTATCTTTATTCACCATTTTATTATCATAAAGATATTTTGCGACACATCTTATGGAAGTTCCTGCCATTTCTCCTTCGCTTCCGTCAACATTGAACACTCTCATTTTTGCATCTGCAACTTCCGAAGGGCAGATAAGCACAACTCCGTCACCGCCTATTCCGAAGTGACGGTCTGTGAGAAATACTGAGAGATTTTCAGGTGAATTTACTGTCTGCTTAAAGCAATCAATATAAATATAATCGTTTCCGCAGCCCTGCATCTTTGTAAATTTAAGATTTATTTTTTCTGCACGAAGGTGAGTTATATCAACAAGCTCTGTGTTAATTTCACTGTATTTACTCATAAGAGTATTTGCAAGAGCATTTGCAGTATCAATAGAAGTAAGGCATGGTATTCCGAGAAGGCTTGCTTTTCTTCTTATCTTAACACTGTCACGAACCGGGTCTCTTCCCTTTTTGGAGGTTGAAACAATATATTTGATACTTCCGCTATCAAGAAGTGTCATTGAATTATCTTCACTTTCGTGAATTTTATTTACAACCTTTACACGAAGTCCCATTTTTTCAAGAACTCTTGCAGTTCCTGCAGTTGCATAAAGCAAAAATCCCATCTGGCTGAATTTCTCGGCAATATCACCGATTTCATCTTTATCACTGTCACGAACAGTTAAGAACACACCGCCTGTTTTTGACATCTTATAGCCTGCACCTAGAAGCCCTTTATAAAGTGCTTCTTCAAGATTTTTGCCGATACCCAAAACCTCACCTGTTGATTTCATTTCAGGACCGAGCTGAGTATCAACGTCTGTAAGTTTCTCAAAAGAGAACACAGGCACTTTAACGGCTGTATATGCAGAGGTTTTATAAAGGCCGATACCATACTCTGTATCACGAAGCTTTGTGCCGAGGGAAACAAGCATTGCAATATCACACATTGGAATACCTGTGATTTTGCTCATATATGGAACTGTTCTTGATGCTCTAGGATTTACCTCGATTACATAAATCTCGCCATCTTTTACGATATACTGGATATTTACAAGACCGATGCCTCCAAGTCCAAGGCAAATAGCCTTTGTTGTTTCAAAAATGTCATTTGCAATAGAGTCATCAATATTCTGCGGAGGATAAACTGCAATGGAGTCCCCTGAATGGATACCTGTTCTTTCAATATGCTCCATGATACCGGGAATTAAAATATCCTCTCCGTCACAAATTGCATCAACTTCTATTTCATATCCGTTTATATATTTATCAATGAGTATCGGATTTTCCTGTTTTTGTCTCAAGATAATTTCCATGTACTCTTTGATATCATTATCGTCATAAGCGATAATCATGTTCTGGCCGCCCAAAACATATGAAGGACGGATTAAAACGGGGTATTCGATTTTATTTGCGATTGCAAGAGCTTCCTCGGTAGTCATTGCAGAAAAGCCTTTCGGTCTTTTTACATTAAGGCTTTCGAGAAGCTGTTCAAATCTTTCTCTGTCCTCTGCCGCATCAATGCTGTCAGCAGATGTTCCTAAAATCGGAATATTATTTTTACTGAGAAGCTTTGTAAGTTTAATTGCAGTTCCGCCGCCGAACGCAACAACAACACCCTCTGGTTTTTCAAAGTTTATGATGTTCATTACATCTTCACCGCAAAGTGGCTCGAAGTAAAGACGGTCAGCCGTATCAAAATCTGTTGAAACGGTTTCGGGATTATTATTGATGATTGCAACCTCATAGCCCATTCTCTGAAGGGATTCAATACAGTGAACAGATGCGTAGTCAAACTCAATTCCCTGACCGATTCTTATAGGACCAGAACCGAGTACAAGAATTGTTTTCTTGCCGTTTTTATCCTTAAAGTCAACTGCCTCATTAATTCCGCCTGCTTCTTCCTTATCGTAAGCAGCATAGAAATATGGGGTTGTTGCAGCATATTCACATGCACATGTATCAACCATTTTATAATTTGGTTTTGCACCATAGCTTTTTCCGATTGTACTATCAAGGAAGCCGAGTTTTTTACCCTCGAAATACATTTCCTCGGAAACCTCACCGCCAAGTTGTTTTTCGTAATTTACAATATTCAAAAGTTTATAAAGGAACCATTTATCAATTTTACTGATTTCATTGATTTTTTCGGGTGTAATACCTCTTTTTAATGCTTCATACACAGCGAAAAGACGCAAATCTGTAGGTTTTTTAATCATATTGAAAAGTTTTTCTTCACTTTTCTTATCCATTCCTTTGAAATTGAGTGTGTCAATTCCAATTTCTGCGCCACGAACTGCCTTCATAAGTGCACCTTCAAAGTTATCATCAATAGACATAACCTCGCCTGTTGCCTTCATCTGTGTGCCGAGTTCTTTCTTTGCATAAACAAATTTATCAAACGGCCATTTCGGGAATTTAACTGCAATATAATCTATTGCAGGCTCAAACGCCGCATAAGTGGTTCCTGTAACGGAGTTTACAATTTCGTCAAGGCGATAGCCTATTGCAACCTTTGTTGCAACCTTTGCTATAGGATATCCTGTTGCCTTTGATGCAAGAGCAGAAGAACGGGAAACTCTGGGGTTTACCTCGATAACTGCATATTCAAAAGACTCAGGATGAAGTGCAAACTGACAGTTACATCCTCCTTCAACTCCAAGTGCCGAAACTATGTCAAGTGCGGCTGTACGAAGCATCTGATATTCTTTGGGTGAAAGTGTTACCGCTGGTGCTACAACTATACTGTCGCCCGTATGAACACCAACAGGGTCAAAGTTTTCCATTGAGCATACTGTTATAGCGTTTCCTGCACTGTCGCGCATTACTTCAAATTCGATTTCTTTCCAGCCTGAAATACATTTCTCAATAAGTACCTGAGTAATAGGAGAAAGCGAGAGACCTACGCTTGCAATTTCAGAAAGCTGTGCCGCATCATCTGCAATACCGCCACCTGTACCGCCCAAAGTAAATGCAGGACGAACAATTACGGGATAGCCTATCTCCTCTGCAAATTCCAAGGCAGCTTCAACATCAGTTACAACCTTTGAAGGAATACAGGGCTGATTTATGCTTTCCATTGTGTCTTTAAAGAGCTGTCTATCCTCAGCTTTATCTATAGTTTCGGGAGAAACACCCAAAAGTGTTACACCGTTTTCCTCAAGAAAACCTTCTTTTGCAAGCTGCATACAAAGATTAAGTCCTGTCTGTCCGCCAAGACCTGACAAAATACTATCGGGTTTTTCTTTCTGGATTATTCTTTTAACGGTAGTAAGAGTCATAGGCTCGATATAAATTCTGTCAGCCATTGACTTATCTGTCATAATTGTTGCAGGGTTTGAGTTGAGAAGTACGATTTCAATTCCATCTTCTCTTATTGCTCGGCAACCCTGTGTCCCAGCAAAATCAAATTCAGCCGCCTGACCTATAACAATAGGGCCGGAGCCTATAACCAAAACTTTTTTAATATTCTTATTAAGCGGCATTATCTTCCCTCCATCATATCAAAGAATTTGTCATATACAAAGGTTGTATCGCAAAGCCCACCGGCACTGTCGGGATAAAACTCCGCAGAAATTGCAGGAGCATTTTTATAGCGAAGACCTTCGCATGATTTATCGTTAACGTTATAGAAAATAACATCAGCTATATCGCTTTTAATACTGTTTGCAGAAACTGCATAAAGGTGATTCTGATTTGTTATATAAACTCTGTCACTTTCTGCATCTTTAACGGGGATATTTGCACCGTGATGACCATATTTAAGTTTTTCACATTCAAAACCGTTTGCAAGTGCCATAATCTCATGACCGAGGCTGATACCGAGCATCGGGATACCGCTTTCAAAAAGTTCTTTTACAATTTCAGCAGAAACTTTATTATCACATGGGTTTCCGCCACCATTTGAAAATACTATTCCCGAAGGATTAAGCTCAAGTGCTTCCTTAGCAGGTGTATCAAAAGGTACTACGTAAACTCTATACCCTCTGTTTTTAAACACATCTACAATGCTGTTTTTTACACCAAAATCATAAACTACAACATTTTTTTTGCCTTCGCCTACAGAATATATTTCCTTGGTCGAAAGGCTTTCTGTTACATTTTCTATTTTATAGGATTTAACTTTTCCGAAATCTATATTATCAATATTATCGGTTATCAAGCCATTCAAGCTGCCACATTCACGAATGGTCTTTGTGAGTGCACGAGTATCAATTCCCGAAAGGCACGTCACATTTTTTTCCTTAAAAAAAGTGTCAAGTGCGCCCTCACTTCTGAAATTCGAGGGGACTTCACACAAACTCTTAACAATATAAGCCGCTACTTTAACACTACTGCTTTCAACGTCACTTTCCATAACACCATAGTTCCCAATCAAAGGAAATGTTTGAACAACAATCTGACCGAAATAATTCGGGTCTGTCAAAGTTTCAATATAACCATTCATAGAAGTAGTAAAAACAACTTCGCCAAGCACATTTTTAGGAACGCCAAAAAACTTGCCCTTAAAAATTTTACCGTTTTCCAAGACTAAATAAGCCGCCTTTTCCAAAGCAATTCTCCCCTTTTTGAAATATTACGGTCTGTTTTCAAGCGATGAGCCAAAAACCCACCATCTATGTTTAACGCACCGACAAGACCGAAAGCCAATGCACCTTTGTTACGTTAAAACTTGTTTTTTAACAAATTTCATTATATTTTACCATAATTTTTATAAAAGTTCAAGTGGCAAAGTAGAAATAAATTAAATTTTTTTAAAAAAATTTATATTAAAATTTAATAAAGGGGGGATTTTACTCAAAAAGCTCATCAGATAGACTTTTAATACTATCTTTCCTTCTGTTTATTTCATTCTCATCTTTTAAAATTGCAATAACATCGCCTTCTTTAAAATCTTCAAGCGCAGATGCGGAAAATTTATAAATTTCTTTGTTTTCTCCTTCAAGTATTGCCCATTCTCCTTCAAATCTGTCTATAACAAAATTCATTTATCTCACCCCTTCATAGTAAACATCCAAGCCGTCGCTTCTAAGAATTATATCGCCATCTGTATCTGTTCTGAAAATTTCGCACCCTGCCTTCTGAAGTCTTTTTATAACCTTTTCTGAAGGATGTCCGTAATCATTTCCTGTACCTACGGATATTATTGCAAACTGAGGCTTTACATTATTTATAAATTCAGAGCAGGAAGAAGTGTTCGAACCATGGTGGGAAACCTTTAGAACATCAGATTTAAGATTATATTTTCTTAAAAGCTCTCTTTCAACACCTTCTTCTGCATCTCCTGTAAACAAAAACGAGGTTTCGCCATATGTCAAACGCACAACTGCTGAATAGTCATTAAGTTCCTCATAAAAATTGCGACAGGGTGACAAAATCTCACACTTTACGTCTCCGTCAGAAATTACTACTCCTTCTTTAGCCTCTGTTATTTTGAGACCCTTATTCTTTATTTCGACAAGGACATCTTCATATGTAACAGTATTTGCAGTGGCTTTCGGCATATATATTCTGCCTATGTCAAAATTTCTTAAAACATCATCCATTCCGCCAATATGGTCAGCATGAGGGTGTGTTCCGACAAGATAATCAATTTTTTCTATACCATATTCTTTTATATAAGCTGAAACTCTCTCCCCGTCAATATTATTCCCTGCATCAATAAGCATATTTTCCCCGTTTGGGAAATTTACAAGTATGCTGTCTGCCTGCCCTACGTCCATAAAGTGAACATAAAGTTCTCCATCTTTCGGAAACTGCATTTTATCTTTTTCAAAACCTTCGATAAAATTTGCAATATATGTTGATGCAAACATTAAGAGTGCAGCTATAAGTACATATAAAAATTTTTGTTTTTTCTTCCTCTTCATAATTTCTCCCTTAAAATTATCAGGATAGAACCTGTTTGACTCCAAATGGGGTTTTTCCTATTTTATGTCCGCGCCTTCCAAGAGACAAAAATTTTATTTCGACAATTCCAGGATCGAGAGAAAGGCTTGATGCAATATTTCCTATACTCATTCCTTCCTTTGCCATGGAAACTATCATATTATCATCAATCAAAAGTTCTGCAGCAAACACATTTGCCTCAAATTCAAATGAATTTTTTGTATCAAAAAGCGAGGTTTCTGAAATTGCACCCATTTGTGCCATTTCTCTGTGAATCATATCATGTCCTATTTCATGGGCACACACAACCCTCTGAACTTCTTCGGGCAAATTTGCATTTATAAATATGAAACGGCATCTTTTTATCACCGTGTACATACCTTTAAGCGTTTTAAAATCATTTATATATCTTATAAATATAGAATTTTCATCTGCTATAACAAAAGGATTTCTGCTCCCTGTTTTTTTAACGAGGGCATCTGCCATTTTTTTAATTCTTTCGCAATTCAAATTTAACCTTCTTCCCGCTCCCCTTATTTTCTTGAAGCGTATTTCTTATTTTCTTCTTTCGCAGTCCAGTAAGCATCGCTGATTGCCCGCATTACGGCATCCTTATCTTCCTCGGGAAGCTGACCGCCCGAGAAAAGTGCCGATATACTTCCCACAAGCTCCTTCGCATCAATTTCCCCACTTCTGCCATAGCGGTTTTTTGCCTCAGAAATAAACTTTTCATCCTCAGTAAGAAGATAATTTACATCAACAGAAAATGTATCTGCCAGTTTTTTATATATTTCGCGGCTTTTAGGATACATATCAGCTGTTTCATAATTTTGTACAGTCCTCTTTGAAACACCGATTTTTTCTGCAAGCAGTTCCTGACTTATTCCAATCTCCTTACGAAGATTTTTTACCTTGTCGCAAAATTTCATAACATATTTCTCCTTTTGAAAATTATTGTTGACAACGCAACACATTTACATTATAATTAATAAAGACGAAAGTATCTTTCGCCTTTATATTACAATAACTTTTTAAATTTGTCAACACTTTTTTAAAGGAAACTGAAAAAAATGGAAAGAATTATTCTTCACAGCGATTTAAATAATTTTTATGCAAGCGTTGAATGTGTTAAAAATCCTGAGCTTAAAAATTCCTGCCTTGCAGTTTGCGGCTCAGGTGCAAACCGCCACGGAATAGTGCTTGCAAAAAATCAAAATGCTAAAAAATATGGCATAAAAACAGGAGATGTTATATGGCAGGCAAAGGCTAAATGTCCCCAGCTTATAATAGTAGAGCCTGATTTTCCTTCATATTACAGATACTCAGAAATTGTGAGAAAGATTTATTATTCTTTTACGGATATGATAGAGCCTTTCGGAATTGACGAATGTTGGCTTGATGTAACGGGAAGCACATCACTTTTCGGAAGCGGAGAAGAAATTGCACACAAAATAAGGAAAAAGGTCAAAAGCGAAACCGGGCTTACTGTATCGGTGGGAGTTTCGTTTAACAAAATTTTTGCAAAACTGGCATCAGATATGAAAAAACCTGATGCCGTGACAGTTATATCAAAAGATAATTTTAAAAAAATATGGTCTCTCCCTGCATCTGATTTACTTGGGGTTGGAAGGGCTACGAACAATATTTTAAAAAAGCACAACATCAACACAATCGGTGACATTGCGCTTTCAGATATAACATGTCTTAAAAGCTGGCTCGGAAAAAACGGAGAAGTTTTGTGGCAATATGCAAACGGGCTCGACTTATCTCCTGTGGTTTCTGTGGAAAACCAGGAGGAAGTAAAAAGCGTTGGGCACGGTGCCACCACCCCTCATGACTTAAAATCCTCTGAGGAAGTTACAAGGCTCATAAATTTTCTTACAGAAGAAATTTCAGCAAAACTTAAAAGGCGCTCACTTTTAGCGTGCGGAGTATCGGTAACCATAAAAGACTGCCTTTTTTCATCACGAGAATTTCGCACCACACTCGATTCTCCCACTCAAAGCAGCACCCTTTTGGCACGCGCTGCAGCAGAGCTTTTTGAAGCAAGATATAAATGGGAAAATGATATAAGAGCCGTTACCGTTACTGCGGTAAACCTGATTCATTCGGACACACATATTCAAACTTCTCTCTTTCAGAGCACCGAAGAAACTGAAAAACTTTTAAAACTTGAAAACTGCATTGATGATATTAAGCACAAATATGGAGATAAGATTATTTCTAAAAATAATAATGGGCTGTGATTTTTTATCACAGCCCATATATTTTAATTTACAGCAATGCCTTCTGCATATCCTTCATATTCCGAAAGAAAATCTTCTGCTATCTTATCCATAAACAAAACTATTTTTTCGCCGTTTTCTTTAAACGCAAAGCGGACATGAAGTCTGCCGAAATACTTATCAATAATCTGAACAAGCATTGTAAGGCAGTCTTCGTGACTCCAGAAAGCGGATGCGGCACAATCATAATAATTTCCGGGTGCAAACTTTGTTGCAACATCATCTGCATACCCTTCCTGCGGAAATTTTCCGAAAACATTTTTTCCTATTCCGAAATAAATAGTTTTATCTCCCTGTGCATTTGTATATTCAAGCTTTCCTTCATTATTTTCAAATGTAAACTTCATTTTCGTAATACCCATCGGGTTTTCTTCAAGTCTATATTCTTTGCCGTTTATTTTATCTGAAAAATTTTGAGTTATCTCATTTTTAAGCGAAAAAAGCTCAAGGTTTTCTGCCATTTCACATATTGCATCATAAGCTTCTTTATTTTCCGGCAATGGCTCATCCTTCGCTTTTTCAACTATTTCTTCAAAAAAGCGGTCGATAATTACCATATCAGGTCTTGGATGCCCCTGATTATCGGAATTTACTACAAATATCATATCCTTATCGGGGATACATATGCCATACTGCGAGCCCATGCCATTGAAGTAAAAGCTATTGTTTCTTGTTCTCCAGAACTGATAACCATAACCATAAGCTCCTGGAATGAGGTGACCGACCTGATCGGTTGAAACGAGATTTGAGGTGGCTTTCTCTGCATAATTCTTATCAAGAAGCTGCTCGCCTTCCCACTCACCTTGCCGGAGCATAAACTGACACATTTTTGCAAGGTCGCGTGCCTTACACAAAACTGCACTGTCGCCCCATGAATGACCGCCGGGGCATGTAAGACAATAAGCCTCTTTGGAAACTCCGATTTTATCAAATATACGTTCTCTCAAAAAGTCCATAAGTTTTTTGCCCGTAACAATTTCCACTATTGCGCCAAGTACAAAAGAGCCGTGACTGTCATAAGAAAAAATCGAGCCAGGGTAACTCGCTACATAACCATCAGAAGATGAGCTGTCGAAATAATCCAAAAGTCTGTCCTCAGGTTTACGGCGGAAAAATGCCACCTGTTCTTTTGGATAACCCGTACACATCATAAGCATATCACGGATTGTTTGCTTTTTTACATATTTATTTGCGTTTTTTATATAAGACTCGTCAATATATGAAACCATGGGTGCATCAAGGTCTATAAGACCGTCTCCTGCCAAAAGTCCTATCGCAATTGACACAAAACTTTTTGAAACAGAGTACATTCTATGTAAAAAATCTTTATGAAAAGGCTTCCAGTAAGCCTCATAAAAAATTTTACCATGTCTTATCATTACCACATTATGTGTTGAAAGATTTGCTTTTTCCAAAAGCTCTATATATTTTTTAACGTGTTCCGATGAAACACCCACCCTTTCGGGGGTTACCTTTTCAAACATTAAAAACACTCCCTTCAACCGAAATAATACCATTTTAATTTTGTTTTGTCAACAAATTATTGACGTTTTGTCACTATTATGCTAGAATTTAAGCATATTGACGTTATTTTAGATTTATATAGGGATAAGGAAAAGCTAGGGAGGATTTTATGAAAACAGTATTCGTTATAAATCCCACGGCAGGAAAAGGCAAAAAAACCAAAAAATTAATAAGCGACATTTATTCTGCAGCTGAACAACTTGGAAAAGAGACAGAATGTTACGTTACAAAATGTCAGGGCGATGCCACACGTTTTGTTAAAGAATATGCGGGCAGTGCAAGATTTATTGCCTGTGGCGGTGACGGAACTTTTTCGGAAGTTTTAAATGCAGTTATAAATAAATCAGGCAGCGAGGCAGGTGTTATGCCCATAGGCACGGGCAACGATTTTTGCCGAAATTTCAAAGGTTGTTACTTTGAAAGCGTTCAGGCACAGTTTCTGGGCGAAACCATGACTTGCGATGCAATAATGTATAAAACCTCTGACAAATCGGGTTACTGTGCCAACATGTTTAACATCGGTTTTGACTGCAATGTTGCGTACAAAACTTCCCGCATTAAAAAAAACACTTTCCTGCGAGGGTCCTTTGCATATTTTATTTCTATCCTCATTATGCTCATAAAAAAGAAAGGTGCAAATCTTTTTATAGAGATTGACGGAAAAGCCGTACATCATGGAAAACTTCTTTTGACCTCTCTTGCCAACGGTTCATATTGCGGGGGCGGAATAAAAAGCAATCCCCTTTCAAATGTTTCGGACGGTGTGATGAATATAAATATTATAAGAAACATTTCAAGGCTTAAATTTATAAGCCTGCTCCCTTTTTACATGAAGGGTACTCACACAAAACTTAAAAACATACAAAATATAATTTCTTCGCAAAATGCAAAAAAAGCTACAATAACTCCACTTAACGGAGATATGCGCATATGCGTTGACGGAGAAATTTTTGATGCAGGCAAAACAGAATTTGAGGTTATACCTGATGCATTCAGGCTGGTATTACCGAAATTTGCCCCCAAAAAGCAAAAAGAACTATTAGAGCTACAGTAATTTTACTGTAGCTTTTTTCATTATTTAAACAAAAGTCAAAGAAAGTCAATTTTTTTATAAAAAAGTATTGACAAAGGAAAAAACAGGTGTTATACTATGGTTACAAAGTTAAAGTCAAAGAAAGTCAAAGTCAATTTTATTTAATTTTGTAAAAAGGAGGTCATTATGAAACTAAGTGACGGAATAGAAAAATTTATAATAAAACTACTTGAAGAAGAAAGCGGAGAAGTTGAAATAGGAAGAAACGATTTGGCTCAATATTTCGGGTGCGTCCCCTCCCAGATAAACTATGTTATCTCAACCCGTTTTACAACGGAGCGCGGATACATTGTTGAAAGCAGACGTGGCGGCGGCGGATTTGTAAGAATTTCACGCATATCCGTTCCTGAAAACGAATATATTATGCACGTTATAAACAGTATTGGAAACACACTTGATTTTCAGTCTGCAAAGGCAATAGCCTCAAACATGTACGAGTACGGTCACATAACAGAACGCGAACTTAAAATAATGCTGGCGGCAGTATCTTCAAAATCTCTGCCGTTTCCAAGAAATGTATGCGACACTATAAGAGCTGTTATTTTCAAAAACATGCTCGCAAACTTAATTTAGAAAGGATGATATTAATGCTTTGTGAAAAATGCAAAAAAAATACTGCAACTGTTCACTTTAAACAAAACATAAACGGAAGTGTGAAAGAAATATTTCTCTGCCCTATTTGTGCAGGAGAAGAAGGAATTGTAAGCGGGAACTTTTTCTCGTTCTTCGCTCCTCCATCAAAGAGTACTCAAAAAGCCGTGTGCCCTACATGCAAACACGATTTTGACTTTTACAGGAAAACGGGAAGATTTGCATGTCCTGACTGTTATGGCGCTTTCTCAGATTCTGTTGAAAGTATTCTTAAAAAAATTCATAAAACCTCAAGCCACAAAGGTGACATGACTTCTGTTCCTTCAAAGCTTGACAAATTAAAAATAGAGCTTCGTGATGCAATAGAGTGCGAAAACTTTGAAAAAGCAGCTGAGCTTCGCGACGAAATACGTTCTTTGGAAGGAGGATCACAATGAGCTGGTATCAGGAAAAGGGGACTTTAGACGAATATGTTTTTTCCACAAGGGTCCGTCTTGCAAGAAACATAGCGGGAATTAATTTCCCGTCTTCTATGAGCCGTGAACAAAGTGTTGCTGTTTCGGACATGGTGCTCGATGCTATAAAGCCAATTATATCCGACTACGACATTTATGACCTTGAAAAAACTGATGAGGCTACTATTGGAAGCCTTATAGAAAAGCATCTGATTTCGCCTGCATTTAAGCCTTCTCACCTTAAAAGGATTGCATTAGTGTCAAAGGACATGTCGGTTTCTATTATGATAAATGAGGAGGACCACATAAGAATTCAATGCTTTGCTGCAGGACTTGACAGCGAAAAAACGCTTGACACCGCCGGAAAAATCGATGCTCTTTTAAGAGAACGCCTTAAATTTGCATACCACGAAAAATATGGATATTTAACCTCCTGCCCCACGAACTGCGGAACTGCAATGCGTATCTCTGCAATGATGCATTTGCCTGCACTTTCCCTTTCGGGAGCTATCCCCCAGCTTTTAAGAGAATGTGCAAACGAGGGAATGACTGTTCGAGGCTTTTATGGTGAGGGCAGTGATGCACCGGGAAATATTTTTCAGATTTCAAACCAGATAACTTTGGGTGTAAACGCAAAAGATATTCTTGATAAATTTTCCCAGATTATGGATATGATAATAAGTGCAGAAGGAAATTTAAGAGAAAAAATGAAGGAAAACATTTCTTCTCAGCTTAAAGACAAAATTTTAAGAGCCAACGGGATAATAAGCTCAGCTTTCATGATAAGCACAAGTGAATTTTTGAGTTTACAATCCCTTGTAAGGCTTGGGCACTATCTCGGTCTTTTGGAAACAGATTTATTAAAACTTAAAAAATTATGGATTGAAACTTCACCCTGTCATTTAAAGGAAAACAATGCTGAAAAGCGTGACATAAAAAGGGCAGAAATTATTAAAGGAGTGATAAAATGAACAACTTTGAAGAAAGATTTACTGACAAAGCAGCTACTGCCTTAAGGCTTTCTCAAAGCTCGGCTATGGAGCTTGGTCACAATTATATAGGAACAGAGCATCTGCTTTTAGGACTCATAAGAGAAGAAAGCGGAGTTGCCGCTGAGGTTTTATCAGGGTTTGGTGTTACAGAAGATAAAGTTTTGGAAAAGGTGCGTCAGCTTGTTGAAACAAACGAAGGTGCCTTAGTTACATTGACAGGATTTACCCCAAGAAGCAAGAAAATTTTAGAGATTGCATTACTTGAAGCCGGGAAAAGCGGAAGCTCACTTATTGGAACAGAGCATCTTCTCCTTGCAATAATCAAAGAGGGAAGTTCTGTTGCAGTTGCAGTTTTATCAGAGCTTGGCATAAGCAGTCAGGCTCTTTACGAAGAAATTTTAAAGCACATTTCATCAAAGGGTACCGCTTCACAAAAAAGCGAAGGCGGAAAAGACACTCCCACATTAAATCAATTCGGACGCGACCTTACAAAAAGTGCCGCAGACGGCAAGTTTGACCCTGTTATCGGCAGAGATAAAGAAATTGAACGAGTTGTTCAGATTTTATCGAGAAGAACAAAAAATAATCCCTGTCTTATAGGTGAGCCGGGTGTCGGAAAAACCGCAGTTGTTGAAGGACTTGCACAGAGAATTGTGGCGGGCGACATTCCTGAAGTTTTAAAGAACAAACGAGTATTTGCACTTGACCTTTCATCAATGGTTGCAGGTGCAAAATACCGTGGCGAATTTGAAGACCGCCTCAAAAAAGCAATGGATGAGGTAACTGCATCGGGAAATGTTATCCTTTTTATTGACGAAATGCATACAATAGTCGGTGCAGGTGCGGCAGAAGGTGCTATTGACGCTTCCAACATTTTAAAACCATCCCTTGCAAGAGGCGAAATGCAGGTTATAGGTGCTACAACAATTTCTGAATACAGAAAATATATAGAAAAAGATGCGGCTTTGGAAAGAAGATTTCAGCCCGTTAATGTAAACGAGCCAACAGAGGAAGAGGCTATTGAAATTTTAAAGGGCATAAGAGACAAATACGAAGCTCATCACGGAATAAAAATTACTGATGCGGCAATTTCTTCCGCAGTAAAGCTCTCACAAAGATATATCACGGACCGTTTTCTCCCTGACAAAGCGATTGATTTAATTGACGAAGCGGCATCGCGTGCACGTCTTACGACCCTTACCGCTCCCCCATCAATCAAGGAAACGGAAGAAAAAATTGCAACCCTCAAAAAGGAAAAGGACAGTGCGGTAGAAAATCAGGAATTTGAAAAAGCGGCAAAACTTCGTGACGAAGAAAAAAATCTTACAGAAACTCTTTCCTCGCTTAATGAACAGTGGCAAAAAGAACGTGCAGTTACAAAATCTGAAATCTCAGAAGAGGATATTGCAGCAATCGTTTCATCCTGGACAGGAGTTCCCGCTCAGCGTCTTTGTCAGGAAGAAGGCGAAAGGCTTTTAAATCTTGAAAACATTTTGCACGAGCGTGTAATAGGTCAACACGAGGCAGTATCCTCTGTATCAAGAGCGATAAGACGCGGAAGAGTGGGACTGCGTGACCCCAAGCGCCCAATAGGCTCATTTATTTTCTTGGGTCCCACAGGTGTTGGTAAGACAGAGCTTTCAAAGGCTATAGCATCTGCACTTTTTGGTGACGATGATGCTATGATAAGAATTGACATGTCAGAATACATGGAAAAACATTCTGTTTCAAGACTTGTAGGCTCACCTCCGGGATATGTGGGTTTTGATGAGGGTGGACAACTTACTGAAAAAGTAAGAAGGAAGCCTTACTCAGTACTCCTCTTTGACGAAATTGAAAAGGCTCATCCTGACGTATTTAACATTCTTTTGCAGATACTTGACGATGGTATCCTGACTGATTCGCAGGGAAAACGTGTGGATTTTCGAAACACAATTATAATTATGACATCAAATGTAGGAGCCCGAGACATTACAAGCCGAAAGCACTTAGGCTTTGGCGAGTCTTCTCAAGGCGAGCAGCAGGAAGCAATAAAAAATGATGTTTTAGCAGAGCTTAAACGCACTTTCCGTCCTGAATTCTTAAACAGAATTGACGATATTATTGTTTTTAGCCGTCTGGGAAAAGATGATATAAAGGAAATTGCATCACTTATGCTCTCCTCTCTTAAAGAAAGACTTTTTCAAAATGGCATCACGGCAGAGTTTGACGACAGTGCTATTGAAAAAATTTCAGAAGTAGGTTTTGACATCACTTATGGTGCAAGACCTCTTCGAAGGGCTATATCTTCAAAAATAGAAGATATGCTTGCAAATGAAATGCTTGAAGGCAATGTTTCGGAAGGCGACAGCATAAAAATCGTATTTAAAGACGATAAGTGGAGCATAGAAAAACAGTAGTTTAAAAGAGCAGTGACAAAAATCATTTGTCACTGCTCTTTAATTTTTTATACTTCTCTCTGGTGGCAATTCCGCCTCTTATGTGGCGTTCTGCCTTATTTTCCTCTAAAATTTCTTTTATTTCTGCCGCCATACCTTTATTAATTTCAGGCAGGCGCTCTACTATGTCTTTATGTACTGTAGATTTTGAGACACCAAAATGTTTGGCGGCGCATCTTACTGTTGCTTTATTATCAACAATAAAATGAGCAAGAGACAACGCTCTCTCTGAAATGTAATCTTTCACAATTTCACCCCATATATTTTACTTATATCAAAATATATGAGGTGATTTTAAAATTTATTCTTTTTCAAGTGCAAGTGTTCTTGTAGTAGTGTCACATACTTCGGAAGGACCGTAGTACTGAATTGCACCCGGATTTACATATGCAGTTTCAACTGCCCATTCTTTTCTGTGCGCTTCAAAATATTTAAACGGTGCACCGTCAAGTTCAACGAGTGCTTTTTTGATAACAGGTTTATCTTCACCATGTCTTCTTTCAATATTCATCATCTTTGTGATGGGCATTCCGCCTGCAACCCACTCTGCAGCAGGTTTTGAAAGATTTGAAACCTTGGAAAGATATCCGTTATAACCATACTGAATAAGCATAAACGCATTATATCCCAAAGAATAGCAGTAGTCAGCATCAAAGTTTGACGGGAAAGCACATCTGCCTTCGTAACCAAAGAAGTGATGAATTGGTGAGAATTTTCCGCTGTATGTGCCGTTTTTCTTTCTCTCTGCGAGCTTATCAGCTACAAGTGCTGAGAAAAGTTTTTCAGATTCAATAAGGGAAACCTGAACGTTACCATGCGGGTCTCTTTCGAGGAAGAGCTGCTGCTGAATGCCCTGTGGCAAAATAGCAAATACTGCCATAGATTCTTTTGTGAGACCGTTTTTAATAAATTCATATTTATCTTCCCATGTCGGGAGTGCATTAAATGCATCTGCGCGGTTGCCTGCCAAAAGTTCGTTTATTTCAGCAATTAAAACTGAAAATTCAGGAACAAATTCAACAACACCTTCAGGAATGATTGCAACACCGAAATTGTTGCCGTTTGCCGCTCTCATAGATACGGAGTCTGCTATATAATCTGCGATTTCGGAAAGTGACATTTTCTTTTCTGCAACTTCTTCGGAAATGAGGCAGACATTAGGCTGTGTCTGGAGAGCGCATTCGAGTGCTACGTGTGATGCACTACGTCCCATAACCTTTACAAAGTGCCAGTATTTTTTAGCGGAGTTTGCATCTCTGCCGATGTTTCCTATAAGTTCGCTATATGTTTTTGTAGCTGTATCAAAACCGAAAGAACAATCGATATCTTCGTTTTTAAGGTCACCGTCAATAGTTTTTGGGCAACCGATTACCTGAACACCTGTGTTATTAGCTGCAAAATATTCTGCAAGTACTGCGGCGTTTGTATTTGAATCGTCACCGCCGATAATTACAATAGCAGTAATACCATGCTTTTTGCAAACTTCGGAAACTATTTTAAACTGTTCCTCAGTTTCGAGCTTTGTTCTGCCTGAGCCGATAATATCAAATCCGCCTGTATTTCTATATTCATTTATATACTCATCATCAAAAATGATGTAATTATCTTCGATAAGACCGATAGGACCATTTTTAAATCCATAAAGCACGTTTTCGGAATTTGTGGATTTAAGTGCGTCGTAAAGACCGCAGATTACGTTATGTCCGCCAGGTGCCTGACCGCCTGAAAGAATTACACCTACTACCTGTTTTTTTGAAACAGATGTGTTGGTACCTTTTTCAAAAACGATTTCACATTTACCATAGGTATTCGGGAAAAGTGCCTCTATTTTTTCACAGTCGGCAACGCTTTTTGTAGCCTCCCCCTCTTTAACAGCGATTTCCGAAATGCCGTTTCTGAGCATTTTGGGAAGTTTTGGCTGATATTCATATCTTGCTTTTTGTAATGCTGAAATTTCCATAATTTTACTCCTCCGTTTATTATTCATACTTTCGATATTATAACATAGTTTATCCAAAATGTAAAGCACAATATTTAAAGGAATTTAATATTATTTCACTAAAAGCACTCTTATTCTTCCTCTTAAAAGATTTGTGCTTTCAGAATAAGCAGTAACTGTTTTACTTTTTAAAAGCTCTTTAAGTTCATCGAGAGTTATTGCCTGATATTCATTTCCTTCTTTACTATACATTGAAATATTTGCATCAAGAAAATATGATGTGCCTTTTATTGTCGCCGTACCATTTTCTATTTGCGTCACCTTTCCGATTTCGGAAAGTTTTATCATGCTGTCAACACCGTTTTTAGAATAGCGGATTTTAACAGGATTTCCAGAATAGACTGAAAATGTCGTTCTGTTTGTGTTTACAGTAGCTTTCTGACTGCGGTCAAAATACGTGTAACTGCCTGAAACATTCATACCTCTTGATTCATTTACGGCTTTTGTTATAATTCCGTATGAATACGCATCGCCAGTAACATCATTTAAGAAAAGAATGTCAATTTTTCCTTTGGAATTTTTCCCCGCATAAATTATGTCGCTTTGTGATATGGAAACTCCGTCAATTCTCTGAAGATACACTTTTTTATAAATGGCATCAAGGCTTAAATCACCTTTTACTATGTCAACAATTTTAATATCATCATCGAGCATTAGACTTCCTATGCTTTTCGCACTTTGAGACACCTTTCCAAAAACTGAAAAAGCGGTTTCAAGTTTTGAAAGTGTTGCCTTTCCGTTTTTAAAAGAAACACTTACGGGCATATTCTTATAATAGTTTGAATAATCCCTTATGCTTTCATACTCTACTTCTTCGCCATCTTCAGTAATTAAGGTTACATAATTTGAAGAATATGTTCCCCCGTCTGCCTGAGTGTAATTTTTTGAGCCTCCTGAAATCATAAAGCCAATGATGTTTTCAGTCTGGTCGGGGCTTATAACGTCGCACACATTTCCGTCACGGTCCAAAAGCAATGTCACATTATCTCCCTCTTTAAACTGACCGCCTGAGGAAAGTTTTATAAAGGCATCAACGGAATTTATTTTATATGTTACACCTGAAAGCACAATGCTTTCAATCTGGTCGGTGTTCGGAAGGGCATCTTCATATATGCCGAAGGCTCTTTTATCACTTGCCCAAACACTTTGAAGCTCTCTGGAATAGTACACCACATCGTACATCTCCAGATTATCAAGATTTGAAATTTTGCCATTTCTTACCACAAAGGCATTTGGTGAAACCCCTGCACTTTGGTACCATGCAGAGCTTTTTATAACGAGGGGACCTTCGAGTGCATTTTTGCTGTAAGCAACATATTGAAGCTCCCAGTCTTTATCATGGTGAAGTTCCAAAACATCGCCGGGTGCAAATTTTGAAAGCATCTGCGAAACTGTTGTTTTTGTGCCGTCTGCATATAAAATTTCGTCACCGTCAAGTTTATAGTCGGAAACTTTTCCGTCCTTTGACAAAACGAGATTCTGCCCTGAAACAGAAAAGACATTATAAACTGTTTTATTGGTGCTTTCAGGAATAAAAGACACTATTTTTTTATCTTTTACAACTGCATCGCCTCTGTAGCCTACAAGTGAATAGTCAAAGCTATCTAAAACCTCATAGGTTCCTGCACTTGTAAGAACATATCCTTTTTTTATAGTGTCATCCTGCAAATAAGAAGAATTTATCATTATGTCGCTTACTATTGAATGGTCTAAAGAAGCAGTATATTCTCCGCCGCTTTTATTTGTGCATGAGAGAAGGTTATAGAAAAGATATGAAACCTGATTTCTTGTAAGAGGCTGACCCTGATAAGAATTTACACCATCACAAAGTCCTATCCTTTCGCCCATTGAAATTTGACCCTGAGGCCACGAGTATGCAAACTCACTGTCCTGATAGCCTAAAAGTCTTAAAATTATGGCAACGCCTTCTTCGTACAAAACTTCATTATCAGGTTTAAATGTTCCGTCCTTATAACCTGCTAAAAATCCGTTTGAAACGCCAAGATAAATATAAGACGCATACCACTTATCATAGCTTACATCAGGAAAAGGCGAAACAGAAAGCGAGCTTGTCACACTGTTTCTAAGTGTTGATGCGGCTATTGCCATTTTTGTGAATTCGGCACGTGTAACGGGTCTTTCAAGATTTAAGTTACCCATGCCGTCACCTTCCATTATTCCAAATGCTTTTAAAACACCAAAACGCGTGTCAGCCTCATCAGCATAGACAAAAGTGCCTATAAAAAGCATGGAAAAAACTAAAATCAATGAAATAATCTTTTTCATAATTCCTCCTAAAATCAATCGTAACGAAGTGCATCGATTGGGTTAAGTTTTGCGGCTTTCTTTGCAGGAAGGTAGCCGAATATTACACCTATTCCTGCGGAAACGGAAACAGAAATTACTATTGCCGATACAGAAATTGCCGCTTTTATTCCTATCATGTTGCCCATGGCATTTGCCATAAATATTCCGACAAAAATGCCTATTATTCCGCCTATGGCACTTGTAGTAAGTGCTTCTACCACGAACTGACTAAGTATATCCCAAGGGGTTGCGCCAAGTGCTTTTCTTATGCCTATTTCCCTTGTTCTCTCCGTAACGGACACGAGCATTATGTTCATAATGCCAATTCCTCCTACAAGAAGGGAAATTGCCGCAATCCCTGCAAGCAGGAGAGACATTTTGCCGAGCATATCATTTAAAGTATCGGTAATTTCACTTAAGGCAATAACTGTATAGAGTTTATCATTTCCAAGTTTTTCATAAAGAAACCCTTCCAGTTTTTCTTTTGCCGCCGACACATCATCCTTTGTCATTGCGGAAACCGTGTATGTATTAGCTCTTGTATAGGCAATTTTCTGTGCGGTTGTGTATGGGATTAAGATTTTATCATCATCGCTTCCCTCTTCGCTTTCGGCAGTTTCCTTAAGCACTCCCACAACTGTAAAACCGTTACCATTTATTTTGATTTTCTCGCCCAGAGGATTTTTCATACCAAAAAAGCTTCTTGCAACATAGGTGCCTATAACACAGTTTCGCTGACTTCTTTCAACATCAATATAAGTTAAAAAGTTTCCTCTTGTAACCTCTTTCGAATTTATTTCGTCGTAAGCATCGCTTACACCTGAAACAGAGGTTGAAGTTAAAGACTCTGCTCCTTTTTTAACTGTTGCGGGCACTGTTACGGTCGGGGTCATGCCTGAAAAAAGTTCGGCATTTTCATCAACAAATTCCTGCAAGTCACTCGTTGATACCTGAATATTTCCGCCTCTGCCTATAACGTTTACGGTAAGGTTTGTAACACCCATGCTTTCAAAAGAAGAAACAATCTCATTTGTCATTCCGCTCATCAGAGATACGAGAGATATTACAGCCGCAATACCTATAATTATGCCGAGCATCGTTAAAAACGCACGCATTTTACTGGAGGCAAGGCTTTTTACTGCAAGTTTAAATGACTGAAAAATACTCATTTCTGCCTCCTTATATCCTCTATAATTTTGCCGTCATGAATTCGCATAACTCTTGGGCACTGTGCGGCAATGGAATTATCATGGGTAATTAAAACTATGGTTGTTCCGTCATCATTTAGTTTTTTAATAAAATCTAAAACTTCTCTGCCTGTTTTAGAGTCGAGAGCACCAGTCGGCTCATCCGCAAGTATTACGGGAGGTTTTCCCGCAAGGGCACGGGCAATAGAAACCCTCTGTTGCTGACCGCCCGAAAGCTGAGACGGAAATTTTTTTATCCTGTCCGCAAGACCTACTCTTTCAAGGGCATCAAGTGCAAGGCGTCTCTGTTCACTTTGTGAAAGTCCTTTATAAAGCAAAGGTAATTCAACATTTTCAAGTATCGTAAGTTTTGGAATAAGATTATACTGCTGAAAGATAAAGCCGAGTTCACGGTTACGAACATGTGCAAGCTCTTTTGGGTTCATAGTGCTTACATCTGTTCCATTTAGAAGATATGTTCCTCTTGTCGGAGTATCAAGGCACCCTATAATATTCATGCAGGTACTTTTTCCTGAGCCTGATGCGCCTACAATTCCAACGAATTCGCCACGGTCTATAAAAAACGAAACTCCGTCAACTGCTCTTACTTCGCTTTCGCCTTCTCCTTCGCCATAAATTTTATATATGTCACGAAATTCTATCATCGCATCATGCCTCCGCCGGGCATTGAACCCATGCTTCTGCCTGAACCCATACCACCCATTCCTGATGGCATTGAGCCTCCCATTCTTGGCATCGAACCTCCCATAGAGGGCATTCCTCCGCCCATCATGCCGCCCATCGGATTTTCTCCCGACATCTGACGAACGCTTTCTATGGTTACTTCGTCTCCTTCTTTGAGTCCGCTTAAAATTTCAACCATCTTTCCGTCTGTAATTCCTATCTTAACTTCTACTTTTTCTCCGTCTTTCAAAACTGTGTTACCACGGCTTACTGCTGCCGCGGGCAAGAGGAGAATATCACGTTTTTCTTCTATAATTATTGTAGCATCAACATTCATTCCGGGAATAAGATTAGCATCGGGCATTGCAGGAATAACGATTTCAACAGGATATGTTGTAACACCGTTTGAAGATGTTCCTATAATACTTATGTTATTTACTGTGCCTTCAAATGTTCTGCCATCAAGTGCATCAACAGTTACCATAGCCTTCTGCCCTACCGAAAGAGATGAGACCTCAAGCTCGTCTATATTAATAGTAAGTTTAAACTGCGAAAGGTCTGCAACTACTGCCATTACATTACTGTTGTTTTGTGAGCCTGCCCCGAGTTTATCTCCTGCTTTGGAATTTTTCTGAATTATTTTTCCTGAAATCGGTGCTTTAATTGCGTACTGCTCCAAATCGTCTTTAAGGTCACCGAGTGAAAGTTGGGCATTATTAAGTGCAAGACCTGCGTTTGTTACCTGATTTTCTATACTGTCATTATTTATTTTTATAATGGAATTACCTTTATAAACTTTGTCGCCTTCCATAAAGTTAAGTCTTTCAACTGTCCCTGAAACCTCTGCCAAAACTGTCTGATTTTCTGCATATTCAAAATTCCCCGGAGCATTACATGCAACACCTCCAACTACCGCGGTTGCAGTATCGTTTTCTGATATACCTCCTGGGTTTTGAACACTTATTTCTACCTTTTTAATTGCGACGCCAAAGGAATTTGTCTGACTTCCGCCTGATATTCCCACAACGGTTCCGCTGTACATTCCGCTGTCACCAAGGATTTCAACCCTTGCATTTTGCCCTATGTAGAGTGTATCTGCCTGAGATGCGATAAACGGAAGTGTAAGAGTCATTGTTTCATTATTAACTATATCGCATATTTTTGTGCCGTTTGAAATTTTGTCACCCTTTTTCACATACATATTTGTAATAGTACCACCGCAAGGCGATGGACAATTTAAATCTTCAAGATTTTTTATTGCTTCGTTATACGAAAGTTGCGATTGTGTAATCTGATTTTGCGATTTATCTATATTTTTCTCAATGGATTTGGAATCTATCTGATAAAGCACCATATCTTTTTCTACCATGTCACCTTCAGCGAAATAATCGGCAATAATATCACCTGACACCAAACTTGTGATGTCATATTGCTCATTAGCCTCCAAAACTCCGCTTCCCTCAACAACATTTAAAATATTTCCTTTTGTCACTTTAACTATCATCTGCTTTATGTTGTCAACAGGCTTATCCTTTTTCTTAAGGGCAAATCCTACTGCAAGGGCTACTGCCAAAACCAAACATATTATAGCTATAATTATTGTTTTTCGGGAAGGCTTTTTAAATTTTTCCTTCACCACCAAAATTCTTCGCTCCATAAAGCTACCTCCAAATATCAAGTGTTTTCAGTTTACAGTTATATTTTTTATTTGTCAATATTAAAAATGTTCATTTTATTCTATATTAAATGTAAATTTACAAAATGTTCACATCAAGAGGTAAATATGAATAAATTTTAAATTCCGAGAAAACACAAATATTTAGAAATCAAAAGGAAACAGAAGAAAACAGAAGTATTATTTAGAAAACTTTATTTTTTGTGCCAAAATCGCGTTTTGAATATAAGGTAAAATGTGGTATTATATCCATTGTTAGCACTCAGGGGTGTTGAGTGCTAAAATGATAGGAGGTAAAAGAATATGAACATTAAACCACTTGCAGACAGAGTAGTAATTAAAATGCTTGAGAGCGAAGAAACAACAAAAAGCGGCATCGTTTTGCCCGGAGCAGCTAAAGAAAAACCACAGATGGCTGAAGTTTTGGCAGTAGGCCCGGGCGGAGTTGTTGACGGAAAAGAAATCAAAATGGAGCTTTCTGTTGGTGACCGCGTTTTGATGAGCAAATATGCAGGAACAGAAGTAAAGCTCGATGGCACAGAATACATTATTTTAAGACAAAGCGATATTCTCGCAATAGTTTTATAATTTAGAAGGAGACAATAAAAATGGCTAAACAGATTTTATTTGGCGAAGAAGCTCGCCGCAGTCTTGAAGCTGGCATAAATCAGCTTGCAAATACAGTTAAAGTTACACTTGGTCCTAAGGGCAGAAACGTTGTACTTGACAAAAAGTTCGGCTCTCCCTTAATCACAAACGACGGTGTTACAATAGCTAAAGATGTTGAACTTGAAGATGCATTTGAAAACATGGGTGCACAGCTTGTAAAAGAAGTTGCAACAAAAACAAACGACGTTGCAGGTGATGGCACAACAACTGCTACACTTTTAGCACAGGCTCTTATCCATGAAGGTCTTAAAAACGTTGCAGCAGGTGCAAACCCAATGATTATAAGACGTGGTATTTCAAAAGCAGTTGATGCTGTTATGGAATATCTCACTTCCGCAAGCCGCAAGGTTAAAGGTCAGGAAGATATCGCAAGAGTTGCTTCTATTTCCGCAAACGACGAAGAAATCGGTAAGCTCATTGCAGAAGCTATGGAAAAAGTTAAAGGCGACGGCGTTATCACAATCGAAGAAAGCAAAACTGCTCTTACCTACAGCGAAGTTGTTGAAGGTATGCAGTTCGACCGTGGATACATCACACCTTACATGGTTACAGACACAGAGAAAATGGAAGCAGTTTTGGATGATGCCCTTATTCTTATAACAGACAAGAAAATCTCAAACGTTCAGGAAATTCTTCCTTTACTTGAGCAGATTGTTCAGTCAGGCAAAAAACTTCTTATCATTGCAGAAGATTTGGAAGGCGAAGCACTTTCTACTCTCATTGTTAACAAGCTTCGCGGAACATTTACATGCGTTGCAGTTAAAGCTCCCGGCTTTGGTGACAGAAGAAAAGCAATGCTCGAAGATATTGCTATCCTTACAGGCGGTCAGGTAATTTCCGAAGAGCTCGGTCTTGACCTTAAGGAAACAACTCTTGACATGCTCGGTACTGCCCGTCAGATTAAAGTTCAGAAAGAAAACACTATTATTGTTGACGGTGCAGGCGACAGCGAAGCTATCAAATCAAGAGTTATGCAGATTAAAGCACAGATTGAAGAATCAACTTCAGAATTTGATATTGAAAAACTTCAGGAAAGACTTGCTAAACTTTCAGGCGGTGTTGGTGTTATCAAAGTTGGTGCAGCAACAGAAGCTGAAATGAAAGAAATGAAGCTCCGTGTTGAAGATGCACTTGCAGCTACAAGAGCCGCAGTTGAAGAAGGTATTATCCCGGGTGGTGGAACCGCTTACGTTGATGCTATGGACACAGTTGAAGCACTCGTAAACACTCTCGAGGGTGACGAAAAAACAGGTGCTATGATTGTTTACAAATCACTTTCCGAGCCTGTTAAACAGATTGCAGAAAATGCAGGTATTGAAGGCAGCGTAATCGCTGACAAAGTAAGAAACTCTGAAAAGGGTATCGGTTACAATGCTCTCACAGGCGAATTTATGGATATGGTTGCAAATGGTATTGTTGACCCGACAAAGGTTACAAGAAGTGCACTTAAAAATGCTGCATCAGTTGCATCTATGGTACTCACAACAGAAAGCATTGTTGCTGATAAGCCTGCACCAGAGGCTCCTGCTGCACCACCTATGGGCGGCGGAATGGGCGGAATGTACTAATAGGGAATGTTAAAAAAGTCCAGAACGCAAAAAGGCAAGATTTTATAATAATATAGTGTTTTTTAAAACATTAAATTAACTTATTCAGTAGGGAAATCTCATCAATTGAGATTTCCCTATATTTTTACGCCTTTTTGCTACGGACAGACTGCTCCATCGTAGTATCTATATACAACTTCGTCGCAGTCTGTCCGTTCTGAAACATTTTTTCCTATTCCCTAGAAAAAATAATCCGAACTTTGAGTTCGGATTATTTTTTGTTTATTAATCTTTTATTAATTTCATTTTTAAAATAGTCTTCTACCTCATGACCAAAACAGTTTAAGTAATAACTGCATTCTCCGCAATGACAGTCAAAAAGATTTCCACTCTCATCGAAATGCTCTCCGTCATGCCTACACTCTTTCCCGTTTAAACTTGGTGTCAAAATAAATCCGTCTTCATTTTTTATAATCATATTTCCACCTCATATGTAATCTTGTGATGTTATTATAGCACATTCCGGAATATATTGCAACACATTTGTTGCACATACAATGTGTGTAAAAATACATATAATTGTATTACAGAGGTGATTATTTATGAGAAAATTTAAAATACCAGCAATTCCGCCAACAACCAATAAAAGTATAAGGTTTCCAAATGATGTTATAGAAGATGTAGAAAAAGCTATAACAGGAACCACCTGCACATTTAGTGCATTTGTTATCGAGGCAGTGCGTGTTGCACTACAAAATATCGAAGAGGAAGAATAAACTTGTTGCCTTTATGGCAACAAGTTTTTGTTTACAAATTCTTCTTATTATGATAAAATGAATTATTATATTAAATTGTGAGGCGATATTAATGAGAGCAATAATTACTGTGCTCGGTGATGACAGAGTCGGCATTATTTCAAAGGTAAGCACACTACTTGCAGAAAACAGTATCAACATTTTAGATATTTCCCAGACTATTATGCAGGATGTTTTTACCATGATAATGCTTGTTGACCTTTCAAAAAGCTCCAAAAAGGTTGCAGAAATTTCTGAAGAGCTAAATAGATGCGGAGACGAGCTTGGGGTTTCGATTTCCATAAAGCATGAGGATTTATTCAATTCCATGCACAGAATATAAGGGGTGAAAAAACATGGCTTTTAAAACTATCAATCCCTTTGAAATCATGGAAACTCTTAACATGATAAAAGAGGAAAATCTTGATATAAGAACAATTACAATGGGCATTTCCTTACTCGACTGCATAGGAGACGATGCCTCTATTTGCTCCCAAAAGGTTTATGACAAAATCACACGTTTGGCAGAAAACCTTGTTAAAACGGGCGAAGATATTGAAAAGGAATTTGGTATTCCGATAATTAACAAGCGTATTTCCGTAACTCCTATTTCAATGGTTTCCGGAAGCTGCGGTGACTATATTAAATTTGCCCGTGCACTCGATAAAGCGGCAGATACTACGGGAGTAAACTTCATAGGCGGATACAGTGCCCTTGTACAAAAAGGTTATACAAGAGGCGACAGAGAGTTCATAGAATCAATTCCCGAAGCCCTTTCAACCACAAACAGAGTTTGCGGAAGCGTAAACATAGGCTCTACAAAAGCGGGTATCAACATGGACGCAGTAGCGCAGATGGGAAGAATTATAAAGACGGCGGCAGAGCTTTCTAAAGAGCAGGACGGTTTTGCATGTGCAAAGCTGGTGGTTTTTGCAAATGCAGTTGAAGACAATCCCTTTATGGCAGGTGCTTTTCACGGTGTAGGCGAAGGGGAAGCTGTTATAAATGTCGGGGTAAGCGGTCCCGGTGTTGTTAAATGTGCTTTGGAAAAGGTTTCAGGAAAAGATTTTGGAACTGTTGCAGAAACAATAAAGAAAACTGCTTTTAAAATAACAAGAATGGGTCAGCTTGTAGCATCAGAGGCTTCAAAAAGACTTGGGGTTCCATTTGGTATTGTTGACCTTTCACTCGCCCCCACTCCTGCAGTTGGCGACAGCGTTGCATACATTTTAGAGGAAATGGGACTTGAGAAGTGCGGTGCTCCGGGCACTACTGCGGCATTAGCACTTTTAAACGACGCAGTTAAAAAAGGCGGTGTTATGGCTTCTTCCTACGTTGGAGGTTTAAGCGGTGCGTTTATCCCCGTAAGCGAAGATGCAGGCATGATTGAAGCAGTTAAATGCGGAGCATTATCTCTTGAAAAGCTTGAGGCTATGACTTGCGTTTGCTCTGTGGGAATTGACATGGTTGTAGTTCCAGGTGACACATCTGCCGAAACCATTTCGGGTCTTATTGCAGACGAAGCGGCAATCGGCATGGTAAATACAAAAACAACAGCCGTAAGAATTATCCCTGCCCCCGGCAAAAAGGTTGGCGACATTGTCCAGTTTGGCGGACTTTTGGGAACAGGACCTGTAATGCCCATAA
>JAZOQG010000010.1:0-4899 GCA_045656005.1 Clostridia bacterium | reverse complement strand
CTTGGCCCCCGACTTCCTCACACAAACGACGAGGCAATGCTTATAAGAGTTGTAAACGAGGTTGACGACAGTATCCGCTCTATGGCAGGCGGAAGTGCCGGCTCTTTCGGTACAGGCGGAATGCAGACAAAAATACATGCCGCAGAAATTGCAACCGAAAAAGGAATACATATGATAGTTACAAACGGCGAAAAACCAGATATACTCTACGATATTTTTGATGGCAAGGTAGAGGGAACAATTTTTGTTGGCAGAAAGGCATAAAAAATGGAAGATATAAAAATTTTGGCTGAAAGAGTAAAAAAAGCCTCAAGAAAAATCAATACTGCAAGTTATGAAACAAGGCACAAAGCACTTTTAAAAATGGCAGAGGCTTTAAGGGAAAATATTTCTTTTATTTTATCCGAGAATGAAAAAGATTTAAAATCGGCAAGAGAAAAAAATATGAGCGATGGTCTTTATGACAGACTTCGCCTTACAAAAGAGCGAATAGAGGACATGGCAAATGCAATTTTAAAGGTCCATGATTTGCCTGATGTTTTGGGCGAGGTTTCCGAAATGGTTAAAAGACCAAACGGGCTTGCTATTGGAAAAAAGGTAGTTCCACTCGGAGTTGTGGCAATTATTTATGAGGCAAGACCAAATGTAACTGCAGATGCAGCATCTCTTTGTATTAAAACAGGAAACGCAGTTATTCTTCGCGGCGGAAGTGATGCGATAAATTCTAATAAAGCAATTTCAAAAGTTCTTTCTAATGCAATATGTGATATTTTTCCGAGGGAAGTTATAACCCTTATTGAAAGTACTGACAGAGAAAGTGCCCTGGAACTTATGCGTCAAAATGAATATATTGACGTTCTTATTCCAAGAGGCGGAGCAGGACTTATTAAATCAGTTGTGGAAAATTCGAGTGTTCCCGTTATTGAAACAGGAACGGGCAACTGTCATATTTTTGTTGACGAAAGTGCAAAATTTGATATGGCGGAAAAAATTATTATAAATGCAAAAACGCAGAGAATCGGTGTTTGCAATGCGGCTGAAAGTCTTGTTGTGCACGAAAAGATTGCAAAAGAATTTCTTCCGAAGATATATAGGGCGCTTTCTGAAAAAAATGTAAAAATATATGGATGTGAAAAAACGAGAGAAATTATAGACGTATTGCCTGCAAATGATGAGCTTTTCGGAAAAGAATTTTTAGCACTTGAGATTTCGGTTAAGGTTGTATCTGACATTGATGAAGCTATAGAGCACATCAATAAATTTTCAACAGGGCACAGTGAGGCAATTATAACAGAAAGCTATGAAAACGCACAAAAATTTCTCGATGAGATTGATAGTGCTGCAGTTTATGTTAATGCTTCAACCAGATTTACCGACGGCGGAGAATTTGGTTTTGGTGCAGAAATAGGAATAAGCACACAGAAACTTCATGCAAGAGGACCTATGGGACTTCGTGCTCTTACAAGTACAAAATATATAATCTACGGAAACGGACAGACAAGGTAGTTTGTAAACGTGGTGTAAATTCAGTAAATATATATTGCATTTTAGAGTGCAATATGTTATAATGCTTAAAGCGGGTGGCGCAGTATCCTAGTCAGGATGCCGATTCCCAGGACGGGCCTAAAAATCCGTTAAAGGGCACATCGATGAAGTTCCTTGTGCAGGCTTTCGACGCCCAGTCGGGGGTTTGTGCTGGGGGTTAAGGTTTAGGGGCGGGCCGCAATGGCATGCGGAGGTGGCCCCTTTTCCGTGGAGACCTATGCTTGTGCTTTTACTCTGCTCGCCTTCGGGCGACAGTATGGAGTACGACTTAGGATTAAACCTGCTGCGCGGTGCGGAGGCGATTTTTCGCCAAAGTGGCTGTGGGCAGAGTAGCCTGCCTTGAGTGGGTATGAAGGATAATGGAACAGGCGCTGATTTGTCGGCCAACAAATCATGTGCTATAGCCATTTGAAATTATATTTGCAAAAGAGGCTAAGAATCGGTTTGACTGTCGGGGAAATCTCCTAGGCTGTTCGTAAGAGAGGCGGGAAGGATTGTAGTGCGGACTAAGTGGCGATCCGGTTTCGGCAATTGCCGGGCATCGTTTAATGGGAAACCTCCCGGAGCGGCAACGCGCGGGAACGATTGCGGGAAATCCTACACGGACCTATGCCGTAAAATTTACTTTTCGCTTTGCCCCCCTGATTTTATTTTATATGGAGATAGATATGGACGATGGTGGCAGTAGTAAGAAGAAAAAGAAAATAAAGATTAAAAGCAATCATACGGGCAACAAAAAATTCAGCTTATCGTGGCTTGTTATTACGGTTTTGATAACTTTTTTCCTTTCTGTTATAATAAGTTTCATAACATCTTCAAGACTCGGTGATGTTACACTTTCTGTGGCTTTTGTAATTTTGTTTGCGATAATTGCGGTCGGCATTTTGTTTGACATGATTGGTATGGCTGTGGCAACTGCATCTGATGTTCCTTTTCATGCGATGGCATCGAGGAAGGTGGCAGGTGCATATTACAGTATAAAGCTAATTAAACACAATGAGAAAGTGTCCAGTATATGTAATGACGTTATTGGTGATATATGTGGTATTGTCAGCGGTAGCATAGGAAGTGTGGTTGTTGCCGATGTGGTTTTAGTGCATCAGTATAATTTTCTTTTGACAAGTCTTCTTATAACAGGAATGATTTCGGCGCTTACTGTTGGAGGCAAAGCGGCAGGAAAAACTGTTGCTATCAATAATTGCAATCTGATAATTTATATAGTAGGTAAGATTTTTTATTTTTTCGGAAGAAAAAAATGATTTGAAAGCAGGTTTATTTATGGCAGATATTTTGTCAACCATTAATAGCCCGGAAGATTTAAAAGAACTGGATGTAAACTCTCTTAATAAGCTTTCGGGCGAAATAAGAGAGTTTTTGATTAAGAATGTTTTGAAAACAGGAGGGCATCTTGCCTCGAATTTAGGTGTTGTTGAGCTGACGTTAGCTCTTCATAAGGTGTTTTCAGCTCCGCATGATGATATAGTGTGGGACGTAGGGCATCAAAGCTATGTTCACAAAATTATTTGCGGCAGACGTGATAAGTTTTCTTCGCTTCGTCAGATGGGGGGACTTAGTGGTTTTCCGAAACCATCAGAGAGCGAATATGACACATTTGAGACAGGACACAGCGGTACATCTTTATCTGTTGCACTGGGGTTTGCCTGCAGTGCAGATTTGGATGGGAATGACAAGGAAGTGATTGCAGTTATAGGTGATGCATCTTTTTCAGGCGGGCTCCCCATGGAAGCTATGAACTGCATTTCACAGTTTAAGAAAAAGGTTATAATTGTACTTAATGATAATCAGATGTCCATTGACAAAAACCGTGGCGCTTTTGCAAGGTACTTAAACAGGGTAAGGACGAAGCCTTCATATTATAATGCCAAAAGAGAAACAACAGAATTTCTTGACAGGCTTCCTATATTTGGAAAAGGTCTCAAAAAAGTTGTAAAAAGGGCAAAAGGCTATCTCAAATATATGCTTACACCGGGTGTGTTTTTTGAACAGCTTGGATATAAATATTTGGGACCCATAGACGGGCATGACATAAGGCTTTTGTGCGACACATTTGAAGAAGCGAAAAAAATAGGTCAGTCTGTTGTAGTTCACGTATGTACTACAAAGGGAAAAGGATATGAGGAAGCGGAAAAAGCTCCGAATCTTTTTCACGGAGTTTCAAATGGCGGTGGCGGTGGCAAATCCTTTACATCTCAGTTTGGAGAAAGCATTTTAGACATTGCTGAAAAAAATGATAAGGTAATCTCAATCTGTCCTTCAATGGTGGCATCGTGCGGACTACAAAAATTCAGAGACAAATATAAAGAAAGGCTTTTTGATACCGGAATTGCAGAAGGACATGCAGTTACATTTGCGGCTGGTATGGCACAAAAGGGATTTGTTCCCGTGGTATCGGTCTATTCTTCTTTCCTTCAGAGAGCTTACGACAGTATATTACATGATATAGCGCTCGGTGGAAGGCATGTTGTTTTGGCGGTTGACAGAGCGGGAATTGTTGGCGAAGACGGGGAGACACACCAGGGAATATATGATATTTCTTTTCTTTCTCATATTCCTGGCATGGCGGTTTTGGCACCCTGTGACAACGAAATGCTCCATCAGATGCTTACTTACGCAACTTGTGAGCATAATGGACCCATTGCCATTAGATTTCCAAAAGGAAAAACAGAAAGAAATTTTGGTGGGGAATTCGAGTTTGGAAAAGCAGAAAAAATCAAGGAAGGCTCCAAAGTTACTTTGGCAGCGCTTGGAAGCATGGTTTCTCATGGTATGGAGTGTGCAGAAATTCTTGAAAATGACGGGATTGATGCCGAGGTGATTGATATAAGATGTGCCGCACCCATTGATTTTAAGGAAATTTTTGAAAGTGCAAGAAAAACAGGAATTCTAATAACAATTGAGGACAACATTTTGTCAGGCGGTGTAGGAGAGAGCATTGCGGCAAAAGCGGCAATAATGGGAGAAACATTCAAGGTGATTACAAAGGCTTTTCCTGATGAATTTATTCCTGCAGGAAAAAGAGAGGAACTTTTTCAACTATACAGACTCAGCGCAAAAATGCTGGCAGAAGATATAAAGGTGATATTAAATGAAACAAAGGCTTGATGTATACATGGCAGAAAA
This sequence comes from Clostridia bacterium, assembly GCA_045656005.1. Taxonomy (GTDB): domain Bacteria; phylum Bacillota; class Clostridia; order UMGS1883; family UMGS1540; genus JAZNQN01. The sequence goes on along the minus strand of JAZOQG010000010.1, from coordinate 213 downwards.
TAATCTTGCCGAGGGCAGAACTCGTGCTCAGGCACTTATTATGAGCGGCATGGTGTATGTAAACGAGCAAAAGGCTGACAAAGCGGGTATGCAGGTAAGCGAAAAGGATAAAATTGAAGTTCGTGAGGGACTTCGATATGTAAGTCGTGGTGGATTAAAACTCGAAAAAGCTATGAATTCCTTTGGTGCAGAGCTTTCGGGAAAGGTGTGCAT
>JAZOQG010000009.1:0-13668 GCA_045656005.1 Clostridia bacterium | reverse complement strand
AAATGATGCTTTAGGAGTTGTATCTGTAATATTAAATAGATGTGATTCTAAATCTTGGTCAAAGTGGGCAGGTAATAGTCCGTACAAACAGGTTACAGCTGCAGGTCAATTTGAAGTTTATTTAAAAGATTACTATTTATCTTATATGCCAGGTGGTAGTAAATATGGAAGTACTAAATATCAAATAGCTAAACATGAAAGCAGGTGACTGCTTAATGGGTGGAGGAGTAAGAGGAAATTTTTGAAACACAACGGGCAGCAGATTAGATGCATTAAGCAATTTCTTGACAGCCGCATCACTTATTCCCGGACTTGATACTTTTACAGACCTTGCTGCAATACCTGTTGACTTACTTCGTGGAGATTTTCTTTCCGCAGGACTTGATGCTTTTGGAGTAATCCCGTTTATAGGCGAAATGGCGGATACTTCAAAACTTGCTAAAATTGCAAACAAGGTGTCGGATACCGGTGAATCAGTCTTAAAAATACCAAAACTTCCAAAAAGACCAACAAAATTAAAAAATAGTGGTTGGAAGGAAACAACATTAACGGCAATGCAAAAGAATACTTCATCACGTACATTTAGGAAAGACGGCTTAACAATTAGATTTGATAAAGGGAAAAAAGGAGTTGGTGGTTATGGAGGAAAAGACCATTACCACATATTAAATCCAACATCGACCGGGAAACATGATTATTATTTAGACAAGTATGGTAATCCTGTTCCTAAAAATTCAAAGGCGTCACACATATTACCATAATGGAGGGAGGGATTTTAATGAGCAAACTTACACAATTGACTGAGTATGACTTCCACGATAGTTTGTTGGAAGAGGTTTCTTGTGATAATAATAAACGAGTGTTTTTGAAAATTGATTTTTGTAACTGGAAACAGGAAGGGTATGATGATTCTAAAGAAGAAACATCAATTATATCCATAGTTTTTAACGATGTTTCAAGTGTTGTTATTCCAAAATTTGAATTAAACAGTGATGAAATTATTAAATTTGAAGTATTTGAAAATGGTTGTGTAAAAATAATTGTTTTTAATGATATGAGCAATAGCACCTATGAAATTATTATTCATGCAAAGAGTGTGGAAATAATTAAATAATACAAAATATCATGTTGTTGACGGGGCAGTCTTTACAAAACTGTCCTGTTAATTTATATATGGCAAATAATTTACAATTTGTACACTTGTATAATGGTGCGCTTTATGTTACAATATTTGTAAATACATGTTCGGAGGCTTATGTGTTCGGGTACGTTAACGTTTTTCAAAACGAATTAAAGGTTAAAGATTTAAATAAATACAAAGCATATTATTGCGGAGTGTGTCACGCTACTTCGGAAAAGTTATCTTTTTTCGCAAGATTTGGTTTAAGCTATGACATTACATTTATGGCGATTTTGCTTGACAGTCTTTCGGAAGATGAAGTGTGTTTTGAAAAGAGACGGTGCATAGCACATCCATGGAAGAAGAGGGCGGCAGTTATAAATAATAGTGCAGTTGACTTTTCTGCATGTGTGGGAGTTATGCTTACTTACCTTAAATTCAAAGACGATTTACACGATGACAAAAGCCTGAAAGGTATTTTTGGGACATGGCTTTTTTATAAAGGTATGAAAAAAGCTGCAAAAAAATATCCTTATATATATGAAGAAATCGGGAAACATTTAGACGAGCTTTCAAGCCTCGAAAAAAGCGGGTGCGAGGTTTCTGACGAGGTGGCAGATGTTTTCGGAAAACTTTTGGGAAGTTTTGCATCATATGGCGGAGAATGTGAAAAAGCACTTTATCAGCTTTTATATCATCTCGGCAGGTGGATTTATCTTATAGATGCCGCAGATGATTTTGAAAGGGATTTAAAAAGCAAAAGTTATAACCCCTTTAAATATTCATATAATAATAAGAAAGAACTTGCGGAAAATATTGAGCTTCCGCTGACGCTTACACTCGAAAGTATGGCGTCGGCATTTGAGCTTTTGGGTATAAAAAAGAACAGAGAGATACTCCAAAACATAATATATCAGGGAACACTAGCGAAACAAACAAAAATCTTGAAAGGGACTTTAGAAAATGAATCCTTATAAAATATTAGGTGTGCCGGAAGGCTCGGACAAAGAAACAATTAAAAAGGCTTATCACGCTCTTGTTAAAAAATATCATCCCGATAAATATGCCGATAATCCTTTGAAGGAACTGGCAGAGGAAAAACTTAAGGAGATTAACAAAGCATATGACATGTTGACAGGAGATGAAGGACAAAAGAACACTTACAGCCAGAGTTCTTACGGCACTTCTTCCGGAAGCTATGGTGCTATAAGATATGATGATGTAAGAAATCTTATAAATATGGGAAGAATTGACGAAGCGTTAAATCTTCTTGAAACTAAAAATAGGGGCACTGCCGAATATAACTATCTTAAAGGAATGATATATTTAAGGCGCGGATGGTTTGGCGAAGCGGTGAGATTTATTGACATGGCGGCTTCGATGGATCCTTCAAATGCGGAGTATCAGTATGCGAAAAACAATTTAAGAAACAGGGCAGGCGGATACAGGAGTGCAGGCGGAGGTATGGCAGATGCCGACATGTGCAACTGCTGTTCAAATCTTATTTGTGCCGACTGCTGTTGCGAAATGTGTGGGGGAGACCTGATTTCTTGTTGTTAGGAGAAGAAATATGACAAAAAAATTAACCTTTTGCGGGGCCGCGTGTGCACTTTCTCTCGTTTTGCTTATGCTTACGAACATTCTGCCATTTAATACTGTGGTGCTTATATGTGCCGCAACCCTTTTGTTCCCTCTTGCCAGAATAAAATGCGGAGGAAAATATGCGGCTATAGCAGTTTTGACGGCAGTAATACTTTCCTTTATATTTTTGCCTGACAAACTACTCTGGGCAGAGTTTTCTCTTCTGGCGGCTTACTCTGTTTTAAAGGGCAGTATCGAAAAGAGAAGAAAGATTGGAAGCGAAATTTTAATAAAAGCTATTATATATATTGTAGGTTTGAGTGCTATACTTAAAATTTTTACAAACCATATAAGCATTATACTTTTGCTTATGGGCATTCCTGTTTTTATAATTTATGATATTTTCCTCACTTTTTTCATAGGCTATGCCATTAGAAAAATGCCATTTTAAGGGAATATTCCATAAATTTAAAAATATTTAAAAAAATTTTAAAAAAAATATTGACTTTTTCGACAAGCTATGGTAAAATCAATATACTTCTCGAAGAAGTCTTTTTTTTGTGTTTAAATTTTAGGGAGGTGTCACAGATGAGAGTTAAAATTACATTGGCTTGTTCTGAATGTAAACAACGTAATTACAACACCATGAAGAATAAGAAAAACAACCCCGATCGTTTGGAAATGAAAAAGTATTGCAGATTCTGCAGAAAGCATACTGTCCACAAGGAAACAAAATAGTTTTAGGTGAAGGGTGAATGCAATGAAAAAGTTTTTTGGATTTTTCGCAAATCTCGGAAAGAGAATATACAAATTTTTCAGAGAGATTAAGGTAGAACTTAAAAAAGTTGTATGGCCTACATGGAGTCAGACAAGAAACAATACACTTATTGTTTTGGCTTGCGTGCTCGTAATCGGTGTAGCTATCTGGGTTTTGGATGCTATATTTGGTTTCGGTGCAACAAAACTCCTCGGATAAGCAGATTTCTGCTTTTAAAATCTATTGAAGGAGGATTTTTGACGGCTTATGGCGGCAAATGCAAAATGGTACGTTGTTCATACCTATTCGGGTTATGAGAACAAGGTTAAAGCAAATATTGAAAAGACCATAGAAAACCGCGGAATGCAGGACTTGTTTTTCGATATCAAAGTTCCCATGGAAGATGTTGTGGAACAAAAGGGCGAAGAAGAAAAGGTTGTATCCCGCAAGGTTTATCCTGGTTATGTGTTTATTAAGATGGTTATGACCGATGAAAGCTGGTATGTTGTAAGAAATACACGCGGCGTTACCGGTTTTGTAGGTCCCGGCTCAAAACCTGTTCCTCTTACCGAGGCAGAGGTTGAGGCTATGGGTGTTGAGGTTCGTGTTGTTAAAATCGACTTTGAGGTTGGTGACAACGTGAGAATTAAAGAAGGTCCCCTCGAAAGCTTCATCGGAGTTGTTGAGGAAATCAATCTTGAAAAACAAAAAGTTAATGTTACAGTTTCCATGTTCGGAAGGGAAACGCCTGTTGAACTTGAGTTCTATCAGGTTGAAACACTTGATTAATAGACCGCATGGTTTATTATATAGTCTGCTCCTTCGGGGCGGACAAGTGGGAGAGCGATATGTCGCTCGCCATTGACCACAATATTTAGGAGGTAATTACACATGGCACAGAAAATCGCAGGTTATATCAAACTGCAAATTCCTGCAGGTAAAGCTACACCGGCTCCTCCGGTAGGTCCGGCTCTTGGCCAGCACGGTGTTAACATTGTTCAGTTTACCAAGGAATTTAACGAAAAAACAGCTAAAGATGCAGGTCTTATTATTCCTGTTGTAATCACTGTTTATGCAGACCGTTCTTTCAGTTTTGTAACAAAAACTCCCCCTGCAGCAGTATTACTCAAGAAAGCTTGCAAAATCGAAAGCGGAAGCGGAACACCTAACAAAACAAAGGTTGCTACCGTTACAAAGGCACAGCTTAAAGAAATTGCAGAGACAAAAATGCCTGACCTCAATGCTGCAAGCATTGAAGCTGCTATGAGCATGATTGCAGGTACTGCAAGAAGCATGGGTATCACAGTAGAGGAATAATTAAGATTGGTGGGAGGACTTTTCGTCCGTTGACCACAAGGAGGTTTTTAGTTTGAAAAGAGGAAAGAATTATATTGAAAGCTCAAAGCTTATCGAGAGAAATAAACTTTATGATCCGATTGAAGCTATGGAGCTCGTTGTAAACGCATCAAAAGCTAAATTTGATGAAACTGTTGAAGCACATATTAAACTCGGTGTTGACTCAAGACACGCTGACCAGCAGGTTAGAGGCGCAGTTGTTTTGCCACACGGAACAGGTAAAAAAGTTCGTGTTCTCGTTTTTGCTAAAGGCGACAAAGCTACTGAGGCAGAAGCAGCAGGTGCTGATTATGTTGGTGCAGAGGATTTAATGCAGAAAATTCAGTCAGAAAACTGGTTTGAATTTGACGTTGTTGTTGCAACTCCTGACATGATGGGTGTTGTAGGTCGTATCGGTCGTGTTCTCGGTCCTAAAGGTCTTATGCCTAACCCGAAAGCAGGTACTGTTACAATGGACGTAGCAAAAGCTATTTCAGATATTAAATCCGGTAAAATTGAGTATCGTCTGGATAAAACAAACATCATTCACTGCCCCGTTGGTAAAGTTTCTTTCGGCAAAGAAAAACTTGAGGAGAACTTCAGCGCTTTGATGTCTGCTATTATTAAAGCAAAACCATCAGCTGCTAAAGGTCAGTACCTTAAGAGTGTTGCCGTTGCATCAACAATGGGCCCCGGTGTTAAAATTAACCAGGCTAAACTTACTGACTAATATTAACATATCAAATATGTTTATATTTTTCCGCAGACAGCAGGTACAAAAATAAATCCTGCCGAGGAGACAAAGATTACTAAATAATCAGGTTCTCTGTCTGTGGATGGAGAACCATTTTTGTTACATTTATTTTAAGGAGGTGCACACTTATGCCAAGCGCAAAAGTATTACAGGAAAAACAGCAGGTAGTTGCAGAACTTACTGAAAAGATTAAAAATGCGGCTACAGGTATTTTTGTTGACTATCGTGGTCTTTCTGTTGCGGAAGATACAGAGCTTCGTTCAAAACTCAGAGCTGCTAACGTTGAATACAAAGTTATTAAAAACACACTCTGCCGTTTTGCAATCAAAGAACTCGGTCTTGACGACATAGACCCAAGTCTTAACGGACCTACTGCTCTCGCACTCAGTGTTGAGGACCCGGTAGCTCCTGCAAAAATTCTTGCTGATTTTGCAAAAGAGAACGACAAACTCGAAATTAAAGCCGGCTTTATGGACGGTGCAGTTATGAGCCTTGATGAAATCAAAAAGCTCGCAGCTACTCCTTCAAGAGAAACACTTCTTGCTACTATTCTTAGCAGCTTGAATGCTCCGGCATCAAATCTTGCTCGTTTGCTCCAGGCTATTGTTGATACAGGTGTTGAACCTGCAGAGTTAGCCGCTAAAAAAGCAGGCGAAGCAGTAGAAGAAGCTCCGGCTGAAGCTCCAGCAGAAGCTGCTCCCGAAGCTCCCGTAGCCGAAGAGGCTCCAGCAGCAGAAGCTGCACCTGCAGAGGAAGCTCCCGCTGCAGAAGAAAATAGCGCTGAGTAATTCAGAGCAAAACTTTAAAACAAAAAAATAATTATTAAAATTTTTTAGGAGGTAAATAAAAATGGCAAATCTTGAAAACATTATTGCTGAAATTAAAGAATTAAAACTTTTAGAAGTTGCTGAACTCGTTAAAATGATGGAAGAAGAATTCGGTGTAAGCGCTGCTGCTCCTGTAGCTGTAGTTGCTGCTGGTGGCGACGCTGCTGCAGCAGGTGCTGAAAAAACAGAATTCGACGTTGTACTTGCAGAAGCAGGTGCTGAAAAGATTAAGGTTATCAAAGTTGTTCGTGAACTCACAGGCCTTGGTCTTAAAGAAGCTAAAGACATGGTTGATGGCGCTCCTAAGACAGTTAAAGAAGGCGCTAGCAAAGAAGATGCTGAAGCTATCAAAGCTAAACTTGAAGAAGTTGGAGCTAAGGTTGAACTTAAGTAGTTTTCACCTTGTGGCTGTGATAAAATGCACAGACCGTGTAAATGCAATTTAAAAATAAAATAATATTTTGTTTTTACTTTGCATAAATAGTATGAAAAAATCCGCAACAATGTGTTGCGGATTTCTTTTTATTTTATGCATTTACACTATGAACAAACTTCACCTCTCAACATATCTATATACGTTTTCGGGTAACCCCAAGCAAAGCTTGGGTTCAGTTTGTCCATTCTGCACAATTTTCTCTTCGCCACACTAAAAAATCTCGTGCAAATAATTGACATTGCACATTTTTTTTGCTATAATGAATATAATAGATATGAAAGGAGTTTGTTTGTATGGCTACAACCAATGTTACAATACGTATGGATAAAGAATTAAAATCGCAGGCTGATGACTTATTTGCGGCACTTGGTCTTAATATGTCAACTGCAATTGGTGTATTTTGCAGACAGGCTGTAAGACAGGGTAAAATTCCCTTTGAACTTGCGGTTGATGTTCCTAATGCAGAAACTCTCGCTGCAATTAATGACGTAAACAATAATCGTAATATGAGTAAGGTTTATGATGACATGGATGAACTTATGAGGGATTTAAATGCTTAATGTAAGATATTCAGCGAAGTTTAAGAAGGATTTTAAGGCAATAATTAAACGTGGATATGACATTTCCCTTTTTCAGGATGTTTTAACACTTTTGCGTGAGGATATAGTTTTGCCTGAAAAATATAAGGACCATGCATTAAAGGGTGATTATCAGGGTCACAGGGAATGTCATATTTCGCCTGACTGGCTTTTGATATACAAAAAGGAAGAAGACATGATTACTTTGTCGTTAACCAGAACGGGGAGCCATAGTGATTTATTCTAATTTGTTTTTTGAAATGGATAGGGTTTAGGCCCTATCTATTTTTTGTTATTGTAAAATTTCCCCAATTTTTTTATGTATCCTATTGATTTTTTTCTTTAAATATGGTATTATATATTCACCACAATCAAACTTAATATATGTAAATAATTCTAAAGGTATTTACGCAAACTTATATAAATTGGTTTTGCTTTGTCAAAAAGCGAAACTCTAATTCATTTGCCAATTTTGTTGTTTGCGTAATGAGTTTGATTGTGGTGATCAAAAGAGTTATCGCTTTTTATGCGTGGCTCTTTGGGTCACGCATTTTTTATTTGGAGGGGATTTTTATGAAACCGAAAGGAATTGTAAGAGCACTTAATGATAATGGAAGAGTTACGTTACCGAAGGAATGGCGAAAAGATTATGGGCTTGAGGATAAACATTCTACTGTGGAGCTGATAGCAACTGAAGGTGGCATTTTTGTAAAAAAATATCAGCCAGGGTGCATCTTTTGCGAAAGCATTGAGAATATTGAAGTTTTTGAAAATAAAAGAGTGTGCAGAAACTGTATAAAAAAATTAAGCAGATAGTAATTATCTGCCTGATGTATGTTTGCTTTTGAGAATGTAACTTGAAACCATTCCGACAAAAGCACCGCTTATTATTGCAGATGCAGTCAAGGGGAAAAGATACCACCAGAGAAACGGGATTTTTGTTATAAAGACGGCAACGCATACTTGTCCGACATTATGAAAAATAGCACTTAAGGCACTCAAAACATAGAGTGCTTTTATTTTGCCTGAAAATGCGGAGAGCACCAGAAAAGAGAAAAGTCCGCCTGCGAGGCTATAAACAAATTGCATCGCACCGCCGAAAAACAATGATGCTATTATAATTCGCATAAAAAGAACAATAAATGCTTGTTTTTTGCAAAACATCTTTAATGTAATAAGGGTTATGCAGTTAGAGAGTCCCATTTTAATGCCTGCGGCAGGGATTATGGGAGGCATCAGGCTTTCAAAATAATGAATTACAAGAGAAATGCAAAGAAGGAGAGCGAGATATGTGAGGCGTTTTGTTTTTACCATGATACTGCATGAGCCTCTCTTTCGCATGAAATATAAAGTGCATTAGGTGCACAGATAATGGGCACACCGCCACGCATTTTCCCTCTCTTTATACACACCTTGTCGGGACAATCTGCATCTATGATGGATACACCGTCGCTCTCTACGAGAAGGGTGTTATGGGGGAGTGAGAGAGAGTAAGGCGATGAAACTTTTTTTAAATCAATAGTTTTATAAAGCTCGGAATTTATGTAAATATTAATCTTTTCACCTTCAACATTATTTCTGAAAATTATAAATGTTGCGGACAGACTAACAACTAAAAGGAGTAAAAGAATTATTTTCAAAGCTCTTTCCATAAAGTCACCTTATTATTTCAAATTTTTCTGCCGAAAAATTATCGGCTATTCCTTCGGTTACAAATATATCACCATTTTTGAGGATAAATATAGCATTAAAATCTTTATATTTTCTATAAAACTCACACGCCTTTTCAAATCCCATCACGAAAAGAGCGGTGGAATATCCGTCTGCGGTGGTTGCGCTTTCCGATACAATAGTTACGGATGCGAGAGTGTTGTCGGCAGGGTGGCCCGTCTGAGGGTCTATAATATGATGATATATTTTTCCATCTTTTTCAAAATAGCGTTCATAAGAGCCTGATGTTACAACGGCAGAGTTTCGTGCTTTCAAGATGCCTGCATAAAAATCCCCAAAAGGACTTTTTATTGCCACCTTCCACTCTTTTCCAAGGGCATAAACATTTCCGCCCAGAGAGAGAAGTGCATTTTTTTCATTTGCGTCTTTTAAAATCTTTACTGCCTCATCACACACAAAGCCTTTTGCAATTCCTCCAAAGTCAATCATTTGTTCTTTTTTCTTATAAAGAGTATTATTTTCTATTTTGAAATCTTTGAAATTTGTGAGAGCGAGAAGTTCTTTTGCTCTTTGTGGGGTGGGTACGTTATAATTTTTTGTGGTAAAACCCCATTCCAGAATAAGTGGGTAGACACCAAAATTATAACTGCCGTCTGTTTTTTCTGAAATCTCATAAGCTGATTTAAAAACCGATAAAAATTTTTGAGATACGTTTTGGGTAAGATTATTATTTAAAAGATATAGTTCGCTTTCTTTGTCTGTTGGGGACAAAATTCGCTCATATTCTCTTATCATTTTTTCAATTTTTTCTGCGCTTTCCTGACTGCATTTTAAAGTTACAAGAGTATCCATTGCAAAAAAAGAATGCTCCGCCATCCTTTTAGCATCGCATGCTGAAAGGGTCGGGAGCAAAAAGCATATTAAAAGACAGATAAATTTTTTCATCTGTTTATATTTCTCCATTCTTTCATGTTTTCCAAAAGAGAGTAGGGGATTTTCATATTGCCGAGACCTTTACCAATAGAAATATGAGGCTTCATTTCAGCATGAAAATCTGTTCCGCCTGAAATTAGTAAATCAAGCTCTTTTGCCATATCAAGATATGTTTCCTGCATTTTAGGGGTGTAATCTGTATAGTACCCTTCAATTCCGCATAGCCCTGCTTCTTTAAGCTCTTTTAAGAAGTCAAAAAGTTCTCTGTCACTCTTTCTGGTAAGGTGAAGATGCGCCACAAATGCCATGCCGCCTGCGCGATTTATAATTTTAACACATTCTGCGGCAGTATGGTTTTGCAGGTGGCTATAGCATGGTCTACCGTTTGAAAGATAGCGGTCAAAAGCATCTTTAACACTTTCGGCATAGCCCTTTTCTACCATTGCTTTTGCAAAGTGTGCCCTTCCCAGAAGTACTCCGCCTGCAAAGGATGAGGCTTCTTCGATTGAAACGCAGATACCGTTTTCATTTAAAAGTCTTTCGGTATCATAGTTTCTTTCTATTCTTTGTTTTTTTATTATATCAAGTTTTTCGTTAAATTCTTTATTTTCAATATCTATATAGTAGCCGAGGATATGCGTCTCGGTTTCCGATTTTGCCGAAAGCTCGATGCCGGGCACTACCTCAAGTCCTGTTTTCTCACCTTCCAAAACGGCTTCTCTTACGCCATCTGTATTATCATGGTCGGTAAGAGAAATGGCAGAAAGACCCATTTCTTTCGCATGGTGAATAAGCTCTTTTGGTGTCATTGAACCATCCGATTTATTTGAATGTGTGTGCAAATCAATATATTTTTCCATTTATATTTCCTTTTTAAGTTTTTTGAGTGCAAAGAAAATGCATACAAGGTGTGCTATAGCTGTTGTAAACCATGTGACAGGGTAGCAAAGGTAAAGTGTAGGCAAGGTTTTACTAAACTGAAATATTGTCATAATCCACAAAACCCTTAGACCGCATGCACCAAGAAGAGAAACTATCATAGGTATTACGGCGTAGCCAAGACCACGCATGGTACCTGCAAAAACTTCCATTATTCCGCAAAGGATATAGGGGAGCATTACATACATAATTTTTATTATGGCAAATTCTGCTACAGCACTGTCCGATGTGTATATAGAAATAATCAAATCTTTAAACAGGAACACAAGTGCAGTGAGAGAAAGACCTATTGTAACTACCACGAAAAAGCAGTTTACAACAGTTTGCTTTATTCTTTTTATGTTTTTTGCACCTAAGTTTTGTCCCGAGGACGTGATAGCTGCCTGATAAACGGAGTTCATTGAAGTATATACAAAGCCTTCTATATTTGATGCAATCGAGCTTCCTGCCATGGCGAGTGAGCCGAAAAGATTTATCGAAGACTGAATGAGCACGTTTGAAATTGAGAAAAGGCTTCCCTGAATCGCGGCAGGGATACCGATTTTAAGCATGCGAAAAAATTGCTCTTTATAAATTTTAACTTTTCTTGGATAAACTTTGTAAATTCCCGTACTGTGAATAAGGCATATCATAACAAGTGATGCAGAAATATACTGCGCCAGGATTGTTGCAATCGCAACGCCTGCAACGTCCATGTGAAAACATATTACGAGAATAAGGTTTACAACTACATTGAAAATTCCCGAAACTGTGAGAAAATAGAGGGGACGCTTTGTGTCACCAACACTACGTAGTATTGCACTACCAAAGTTATAAATCGTCTGCGCAGGCATTCCCAAAAACAAAATTCTTATGTAAAGTGTGGCTTTCGGCAAAACATTTTCGGGTGTACCCATAAGTAAAAGTGCAGGTTTTGCTACCAAAAGTCCCAAAATGCCTATGATAAATCCAAAGGCTATTGAAAGTGCTATTGCTGTGTGAACAGTTTTTGATACCTCTTCATGGTTTTTTGAGCCGTATGCCCTTGAAACCATAACACTTGTACCCGTTGCAAAACCCATAAAAAGATTTACAAGAAGGTTAAAAAGTGATGATGTTGAGCCTACTGCCGCAAGAGAATCACTTCCTGCAAATCTTCCTACAACAACCACGTCTGCGGCGTTATAAAGAAGCTGCAAAATGCCCGAAAGCATCAAAGGAATTGAAAACCTTACGATGTTTTTAAGTAGTGACCCCTGAGTCATGTCAATTTCATATTTTTTGTTCATTTACTCCCCATCCTTTTTTGCTACATATCGCTCGCCTGTGCGAAGTATCTGAGCTTTGCCAAATGTACATTCTGTCAAAGATTTAAAAAGCTCATCGCTTTTTTGTTTTTCCGTGCAGACAGTTATTGTTACTTTATCAGAAAACAATTTATCGAGTATCATATACCCTTTTGACATTATTTCGTGTTCTATTTTGCCAAGGTCGCCATAATCTGCTGTTACATCAAAAATTTCGCTGTATATCATGCTGGCGGGTTCGGCTTTTACTATTCCTGCCTTTGCTGATTTTCCGTATGCTCTTACAAGACCGCCTGCACCTAAGAGTGTGCCGCCGAAATACCTTGTAACCACAACGCATATATCAGTAAGATTTTCTTTTAAAATAACTTCGAGAGTGGGGACTCCTGCAGTTCCTGACGGCTCTCCGTCATCACTATAGCGGCGGATGTTATTTTCTCTCAGATTATATGCATAAACATTATGGGTTGCATCGCTATATTTCTTTCTTACCTCGGCTAAAAACATGAGGGCTTCTTCTTCGGTTTTACAAGGGGCAACAGAGGCGATAAATCTCGATTTTTTCTCAAGTATTTCGTCCTGTGCAACCTTTAAAACTGTTCTGTAATCAGTATTCATACTTCAAATTCCTTATAGTCGCTTTGTGCTTTGGCATCTGCCATAAATTCTATGAGAATACCATTCTCGGTGTATTCGTTAGACAAAAGGCAGTCTGCCGAAATTATGCTGTTTAAAACGGAGCCTTTTGAATATGGCAGTAAAATTTTCATTTTTCTGCGTTTTCCGGGGATAGTATCGTCCATAACGGTGATGAGTTTATCAATTCCTTCACCCGTTTTTGCACTTATGAACACACTTTTTTCGGGGAGTGTGGGGCGTGGAATCGTTTCGTTATCCACCAGGTCGCATTTATTAAACACGGAGATTACGGGAATACCTTCGCATCCGAGTTCTTTCAAAAGATTATTTACAACCATAATTTGATTATCACGCTCGGGAGAAGATGAGTCAATTACATGGAGAAGAACATCGGCATTTACTGCTTCTTCAAGTGTTGACTTAAAAGCCTCAACAAGGTGATGGGGAAGTTTTCTTATAAAGCCTACTGTGTCTATAAGCATTGTCTCGCGTCCATCGGGCATTGAAAGAGCACGTGCAGTAGGGTCAAGGGTTGCAAAAAGCATGTTTTCAGCCAAAACTCCTGCATCTGTAAGGCAATTTAAAAGAGTTGATTTTCCTGCATTTGTATATCCCACAATTGCCACAGACGGAATTTCTCTTTTCTTTCTGCCTGCTCTTATTAAATTCCTGTGATTTGAAAGTTTCTCTATTTCTTTTTCGAGAGAATTTATTCTTGTTCTTATATAACGACGGTCCGTTTCAATTTTTGTTTCACCGGGACCTTTTGTGCCTATACCGCCGCCCTGTCTTGAAAGCGAAGTGTATCCGCC
>JAZOQG010000008.1:0-38881 GCA_045656005.1 Clostridia bacterium | reverse complement strand
AATCCTCCATACATCCTGCACCGCCTGATGCAATTACAGGAAGTTTGGTAACCGAGCAAACTGCACGAAGCATTTCAAGGTCAAAGCCTTTTTTAACTCCGTCTGTGTCAATACTGTTTACAACAATTTCGCCGGCACCTGATGCCTCTCCTCTTTTTATCCATTCCAAGGCATCCATACCTGTATTTTCTCTGCCGCCCTTTGAAAACACCGTGAATTTCCCGTCAACTCTTTTTATGTCAACTGATAAAACAACACATTGGTCACCATAAAGCTTTGCGGCTTTTTCAATAAGTGATGGATCTTTGATAGCACCTGAATTTACGCTGACCTTGTCAGCACCGCATTTTAAAACCCTGTCAAAATCCTGCACTGTGTTTATTCCGCCACCAACAGTAAGCGGAATAAAAATTGTTTTCGCAACCTCTTTTAAAATGTCTGTGAAAAGATTACGGTTCTCAAAAGACGCAGTAATATCATAAAACACAAGTTCGTCTGCACCGCAGTCGCTGTAGTGCTTTGCAAGCTCTACGGGAGATGATACCTTTGAAAGACCTTCAAAGTTTACACCCTTAACAACATCGCCATTTTTAACATCAAGACATGGTATAATTCTTTTTGTAATCACGCTTTGCCACCTCCCGAAATTTCTACTGCACGGGAAAGGTCAATATCACCCGTATAAAGAGCTTTTCCGATTATAGCACCAAAAACATTCATCTCTCGAAGTTTTATAATATCTTCGTAGCTTGAAACACCGCCTGATGCAACAATGTTTATATCAAAACTTTCTGAAAGCTTTTTGTAAAGGGAAAGGTTAGTACCGCTCTCGGCACCGTCTTTTGAAATATCGGTACAAATAACAGTTTTAGCACCCCAATCGCAAAGCTTTTTGCAAAAATCAAAACCGTCAACACTTGAAACCTCAAGCCACCCGTCAGTTGCAACAAACCCGTTTTTAAGGTCAGCGCCTACTGCAATGTGCTCTCCATATTTTTCAATCATTTTCTCTGTAAAGTCAGGTTTTTTAATTGCAACAGTACCTAGTATAACCCTGTCAACACCACAGTCGAGGTATTTCTGTATAACTTCCTCGTCACGGACTCCACCGCCTATCTCAACTGATAAATTGCAGTTGTTTACGATTTTTCTTACAGTCTCAAAATTTGCAGTTGTAGCATCCTTTGCACCGTCCAAATCAACGACATGTAAAAATTTAGCACCTGCCGCTTCAAATTCTTTTGCCGTTTCACTTGGTGCATCACCGTAAACGGTCATTTTATTATAATCTCCACGCAAAAGTCTTACAACTTTTCCGCCCGATAAATCAATCGCAGGAAAAATTTCCATTTTCTTATCTCCTTACATGTCACAAAATGCTTTAAGTATTTTAAGACCAACATTCCCGCTTTTTTCAGGATGAAACTGAAGTGCAAAAACGTTGTCCTTCTGAACTGCCGCAGTAACCTCTGCTTCATATTCGCATGTTGCAATGGTGTTTTCAATACAGTCAGTAGCATAATAAGAGTGAACAAAATAAACGTAATCACCCTCGTTTATGTACTTGAAAATCGGACTTTTGCCATTTTTAAAGTTTAGTGCATTCCATCCCATGTGCGGAATTTTAACATTTTTGCATACATCTGAAAGAGGCTTAACCTTTCCTTTTATAAGAGCAAGACCCTCATGCTCACCATACTCAAAGCTTTTCTCAAACATCATTTGCATTCCGAGACAAATTCCCATAATATACTTTCCGCTTTCAGCCTCTTTTTTTACCACTTCATCAAGCCCAGTAGAGCGAAGTTTTTCGGCAGCATCAGAAAAAGCACCTACCCCGGGCAAAATCAGTTTATCACATTTTTTTATAATTTCCTTGTCGCCCGTAAACACAATGTCGGCTCCAAGACTCTTGAAAGAGCTTTGAAGGGAAAAAATATTTCCAACCCCGTAATCTATAATACCTATCAATTTTACACTACCTTTCAACTAAACAAGCATTCCCTTTGTTGAAGGAATTTCATCGCTAAATTCTTTGTTTATTTTAACAGCCTTTGATAATGTGCGTGCAAATGCTTTAAAGCATCCTTCAGCAACGTGATGCGAGTTTGAGCCTGCTATTTTTTTGAAATGAAGCGTCATTTTGCAGCTGCGTATAAAACCTTCAAAAAACTCGCACACAAGTTCTGTGTCAAAATCACCAATTTTTTCTGTGTCAAAAGATACGTCAAACGAAAGAAAACTTCTTCCTGAAATATCACATGCACAAAGCACCAAAGCCTCGTCCATAGGCAAAATTATGTGTGCATATCTCTCGATGCCCTTCATATCACCCAACGCTTCTGAAAATGCACTTCCAAGGCAAATTCCAATATCTTCAGCGCTGTGATGATAATCAACCTCAACGTCACCCTTGCAGGAAACATTTAAATCAAATCTGCCGTGCTTTGCAAAAAGTGTGAGCATGTGATTTAAAAATCCGCAGCCTGTTTCTATTTCACTTTTTCCACTTCCGTCAAGGGAAAGTGATAAATAAATATCTGTTTCGTGTGTTTTGCGAACGATTTCACTTCTTCTCATAAAAGCCACCTCATAAAATACTTTTCAGTTTTTCCAAAAGCACTTCACATTCTTCTCTTGTGCCTATGGTAATTCTCAAAAAGTCAGTAATTCTTTCCGCAGAAAAATGCCTTACCAGAACACCATTTTCCTTGAGTTTTTTATACAATAATTCACCCTTCATATTCTTATGTCTGGCAAAAATAAAATTAGTCTTTGATGGTAACACTTCAAAATCCATCTTTGAAAGCTCATCAGACAGAAAGTCACGCGTGTCAATGATTTTTTTGCACGTTTCTTTATAGTAATCTTCGCTTTCAATAGCCGCTTTACCAGCAAGTAGCGTAAGACGATTAATGTTATAAGGGTTTAATGAATATCTTATTGTATTCAAGTCATCAATAATCTCTTCATCAGCTACCAGGAAACCAAGTCTGCCGCCTGCAAGCGAACGAGATTTTGAAAATGTCTGGCAAACTGCAAGGTTTTTGTATTTTGGCAGGAGTCTTATCGCACTTTCACCACCAAAATCAACATATGCCTCATCAATTACCACAATACAGTCAGGATTTGATTTTAAAATCTCTTCAATTTGCCATAGAGGCATAAAAATACCCGTTGGAGCATTTGGGTTAGCAATGATAATAAGCCTGTTTTTTCCAATATAATCTTTATAATCTATTTCAAAATTGTCGTTAAGTGGTATTTTTTCAGCCTCAACACCATAAAGCTCTGCAAAAACTTTATAAAACCCATATGAAATTTCAGGAAAAACCACACCACTATTTCCAAATCCGTATGCAAGAAATAAAAATGATAAAATTTCGTCAGACCCATTTCCCGGAATAACATTTCTCGGAGAAACACCATACTTTTTAGCAATAGCCGCACAAAGTTCTTTGCACTCGGGGTCAGGATAAAGTTTTAGCTTCTCAACCTCTTCATGAGAAATTGCATCTATCACAGCCTTTGCAGGCGGATATGGTGATTCATTTGTGTTAAGTTTTATATATTTCTTGTCCTGTGGTTGCTCTCCGGGAGTATAAGACACAAGTGAACTGTGTTTTGGAGAGAAAAATCTGCTCATAAAAATTACCCTTTCTCTATTCTTCAAATCTTACAACAGCAGATGCTGCATGGGCAGTAAGACCTTCTTCTTTTGCAAAACGTTCAACTTTCTTGCAAACGGCTCTTAAATCTTCTTCACTATAATAAGTATAGGAAGATTTCTTAACAAAATCATCAACCGATAAAGGTGAAGAAAACCTTGCAGCAGAGCCTGTTGGTAAAGTATGGTTTGTTCCTGCAAAATAATCACCTAAAGGTTCAGGACAATTTTTACCCATAAAAATCGAGCCTGCATTTTTAACTAAATCTATATAATCAAAAGGATTGTCTATAAAAAGTTCAAGATGCTCGGGTGCAATCTCGTTTGAAATACTGATTGCTTCTTCTAATGTATCAGTAACAATTATTTTTCCGTTATTGTCAATAGACGCCCTCGCAATTTCTGCTCTCTCAAGTTTTGCGAGACACTTTTCAATTTCAGCTTGTACCTCTTTTGCAAAACTTTCGTCAGTAGTTACGAGCACAGCAGATGCATTTTTGTCATGCTCTGCTTGTGAAAGCATATCACTTGCAACAACCTTTGCGCTTCCGCTCCCATCAGAAATAACTAAAATTTCACTTGGACCTGCAATCATATCAATACTTACTTTTCCAAAAACCTGTCTCTTTGCTTCTGCAACAAAAACATTGCCCGGACCTACAATTTTGTATACTGCTTCAACAGATTCAGTTCCAAAAGCGAGTGCAGCAATCGCCTGCGCACCTGAAATCTTGTAAATATCTGTAACCCCTGCTATGTCTGCAGCCACTAAAACGGCAGGCTTTATTTTCCCATCTTTACCACACGGAGTTGCAATAACAATTTTTTCGCACCCTGCAATTTTAGCGGGGATTGAATTCATCAAAACAGTTGAAGGATAAGCAGCCGTTCCACCCGGAACATAAAGTGCAACCTTCTCAATAGGTGTAACTTTCTGACCGAGTACCTTTGTTCCACTTTTAATTTCGTACCCTGTTCTAAGCTGCTTTATATGGTAAGCATGGATGTTTTCTGCCGCCTCTTTCATAATTTCAATAAGTTCTTTGGAAACTTCGCCATAAGCCGCCAAAATCTCTTCTTTTGAAACCCTCAAAGAAGAAATGTCGGCACCGTCAAACTTTTTGGTGTATTCAAAAAGTGCTTTATCTCCACGACTTTTAACATCTTCAATTATTTCTCCAACAATTTTATAAACATCAGGAGCTGCAGTAGAACGGGACAAAACCTCGTCTATTGCCATTTTCGCATCGGAATATATCTTAATCATAATTTATTTACCGCTTTCCGCCATAATTTCTTTAAGTATTTTGTCAGTTATAAGATTAATTTCTTCTGTCAAAAATTTGTAGCTTGATTTGTTGCATACAAATCTTGCACTTATATTAACAATTTCTTCTATAACTTCGAGATTGTTTTCCTTTAGTGTTGTGCCTGTTTCAACAATATCCACAATAACGTCAGACATGTTAAGTATAGGCGCAAGCTCTATGGAACCATTAAGTTTTATAATATCAATCTGTCTTCCGCTTTTCCCAAAATATTCTTTTGCAATCCGGGGAAACTTCGTTGCAACTCTAATAGTCTCTTTTGGCGAAAGTTTGGTTCCCTTCTTTGCCGCAACCGCCATGCGGCATTTGCCCTTCTGGAGGTCTAAAAGCTCATAAATGTCAGGTTTGTATTCAAGAAGAATGTCTTTCCCGACAACACCAACATCTGCGGCACCACGTTCTACATATATAGAAACATCAGAAGGTTTTACCCAAAAATATCTGACACCTTTTTCCTTGTTCTCAAAAATAAGTTTTCTGCTCTCTTCTTTTATTTCAGGACACTCATAACCTATTTTTTCAAAAATATTGTAGATTTTGTTTCCAAGTCTGCCTTTTGGCAAAGCAACATTAATCATTAGTGTCCCTCCTTTCAAGGCTTTCGCTGACTCCTTCTGAAAACTCAAGCTCAAATTCGCATTTTACACCAGTCCTCTCTTTAAGTACGCTCACAGTATAACCCTTTTTCCTTAAACTCTCAGCTTCCGAGAAAACCTTTGAAATATCATCATTTTCATTATATACGAGAATGCAATCAACATCATAGCTTTGATTTTCTTTTCTGTAAATATCAAGTAAATCCATATAAACTGCAAAACCTATTGCACTGTTCTTTTTGCCAAGTTTTGCAATAAGATTATCATATCTTCCGCCCGAAAGTATGCTGCTTGGAATATCCTTTACAAAACCTCGGAAAGTAATTCCATTATAATAGTTCATATCACTTATAAGCGAAAGGTCAATTTTAATATTATTGTTTTTCAAAATGGAGAAGATGCTGCTGATTTCTTTGAAAGCCTTTTCCATTTTCTCATTCAAAATAAGACTTTCAATTTTTTCGGCACACTCTATAAAACTTCCGTATATTCTTGTAAGTGCGGCAATTTTTTTCCTGAAAACTTCACCTACTTCTTCTTTTTCGCAAAGTGATAAAACGCCAGCATAGTCCTTTTTGGAAATAACATCAGCAAACTCTACATATTTGCTTTCTCTGATTCCCGCTGCTTCAAAAAGACCTTCGATAAATCCCATGTGTGAAATATCCATTATGTAATCAGGACTTATAGTTTCAAGGCTTTTAGCAGCAAGAGACAAAACCTCAAGCATAACATAAGAATCAATTTCGCCTATATATTCAAGACCAACCTGCATAATTTCCTTAAATTGTGCCGCTCCCAAATCGCTTCTGTAAACATTCTCTGTATAATAAACTTTGTGGAATTTTTCGCGGCTCCAGAGGGAATTTTTTGCGATAGAAAGTGTAACGTCGGGCTTAAGAGCCATAAGCTTTCCTGAAAGGTCAGTAAAAGCAATAACGTTTTCACTTTTTAAAAAGCTTTTGTTTTCAGCGTATAAATCATACTCTTCAAACTTACTCATTTTGTATTTTTCATACCCCATACTCTCGTAAAGCTCACGGAGTTTAAAAAGGGCCTTTTCGTTTTCAGATAAAAATCTGCCAAGCATACCAAAAATCTCCATTCATACTAAAAATGCTATCAAGTTATTATACATCTTTTAAGTAATTTAGTCAAGTAAAGTGAGTAATATTTTTAAAAAGAATAAAGTTTTTTTAAAATTCTATTGATTAATATATAAAATTAGTGTATAATATATTAGGTCGTACTAGTCGGGGAGTTAGCGGTGCCCTGTACCTGCAATCCGCTACAGCAGGGGCGAATCCCTTTTTGAGGGTTACTTTTGTATAGCAGGCTGATGTAAACGGTGATGACGGCCGGGTCTTGCGCAATATAGGCCCGTGAACCTCGTCAGGCGGGGAACCGAGCAGCGATAAGCGGTTACTTGTGTGTGCCGCAAGGTCGCCCGGCAATAGCAGGTTGCATCATTACCGTATATAAAAGTAATTCGATTTTTGGGGTGTACGACTTATTTTTTTAATAACGGAGAGTTTTATGGCTTATACTGCACTTTACCGAAAGTGGCGTCCATTAACGTTTGATGATGTTGTGGGTCAGCCCCATATAACAAATACACTTAAAAATGAAATTCAGACAGGCAGAGTTGGTCACGCATATCTTTTCTGTGGTTCGCGTGGTACAGGAAAAACCTCAACTGCCCGTATTTTGTCGCGTGCAATAAACTGCCTAAAACCTCAAAACGGTAATCCTTGTAATGAATGTGAAAACTGTAAAGGTATTTTAGACGGAAGTATTCTGGATATAACAGAAATTGATGCCGCATCAAATAACGGTGTTGAGAATATTCGTTCACTTCGTGAAGAAGCTCGCTTTTCCGGCTCTTCCCTTTCTCACAGAGTATATATTGTTGACGAAGTACACATGCTTTCAGCCTCGGCATTTAATGCTCTTTTGAAAATACTCGAAGAACCGCCCGCTCATGTTCATTTTATTCTTGCAACAACCGAACTTCATAAGGTTTTACCAACAATAATGTCAAGATGTCAGCGCTTTGACTTTAAAAGAATTTCAGTTTCAGATATAGAAAATCAGATAAAGAAAATATCTGAAAGCGGCGGTGTTTCCATTGACGAAAAAGCCATAAAACTTATTGCTGAAAAAGCTGACGGAGGTATGCGTGATGCTTTGTCGCTTCTTGACCAGTGCCTTTCTCTTGATGCAGATTTTTTAAGCTATAAGGCAGTTTCTGATTTTCTTGGTATCGGTAGTCGTGAACTAACTTTTGATTTGGCAGAAAAAATAGCTTTTTCAGATACAAAGGGTGCTTTTGAAATTATCTCGTCTTACGTTGACGAAGGGAAAAACATTCCCACGGCAGCAGATGAACTTTGTAAACTTTTCAGGGATATGATGCTTTGCAAGTATTACGATAATCCGCAGGATGCTCTTAACATGACTGAAGAAGATACCCAAAAAGTTATTAACTTATCCGGAAACTTTTCATCAGAAAGACTTATACAGCTTATAAACTGCACTACGGGTTTGCAAGCATCGTTTCGAACAGGCATTTCACCTCGCCTTGCATTTGAAACTGCGATTATTAAAATGACAAATCCCATATATGACAGTGGGACTGATGCGCTACTGGCTCGTATTTCAATTCTTGAAGAAAAACTTTCAAAAGGCAACTTTGTAAGTATTCCTAAAGCGGAAAAAAAGAATATACCAGAAACTCCAAAGAAATCAGAAATCTCTGCCCCTCGTCCTGTCAGCAGCGAAAACTTTTTAAAAATTAAAAACAACTGGGCAGATATAATAAATGATTTGTTTGCAAATAACTGCCTGCAAACCGCAATGGCACTTGAGCAGGGAAAAATTTCTGAAATTGACAAAAAACTTGCAATAGTATATAATACTAAAAATGATTATGATACTTTCAAACCCTTAATTTCTGAAAGTATTGAAGATATAAAAAATTCTGTTATACGTATATGTGACATTTCACCTGATATCTCCATTGTTTTTTCAGGAGAAGCAGCACATTCGGATGACAGTTTGGTTAAATTATATAATGATAACAAGGAGTAAAAAACCATGGCAAAAGGAAAATTCGGTGGCATGGGAATGCCCGCAAACATGAACAATATGATTAAACAGGCACAGAAAATGCAGCAGGATATGCTTCGTGCCCAGCAGGAAATTGAAGAAAAGGAAATTGAAGCTTCTGCAGGCGGCGGGGCAGTAAGTGTTAAAATTTCAGGCAAAAAGGAACTTTTAGAGCTTAACATTTCTCCTGAAGTTGTAGACCCTGATGATATTGAAATGCTTCAGGATTTAATTATTGCCGCAATCAACGAAGGGATTAGAAAAGCAGACGAAATTTCTGCCCAACAGATGAGTAAACTTACAGGCGGCATGAATATCCCGGGACTCTTTTAATAAAGAAGGGAAATACTTATGAACGAATATGCTCCGCCAATTACAAATCTTATTGACAGACTTTCAAAAATGCCGGGTGTCGGCAGAAAGAGTGCACATAGAATGGCATTTTATTTACTTGATGCCCCAAAGGAAGAATGTGCGAAACTTGTAAATGCAATTATGGAGGCAAAGGAGAAAATCCATTGCTGCAACATTTGTCAGGGCTTTACTGATAATGACCCCTGCGCAATATGCTCCTCTCCCAAACGAAGTGATAATGTTGTTTGCGTTGTCCAGTCGCCAAAGGATGTAATTGCAATTGAAAAAACAAATGAATTTCGTGGTAAATATCATGTACTTCACGGTGCTATTTCACCTATGGACGGAATAGGACCTGACGATTTGAAAATCCGTGAACTTTTACAAAGAGTTGGCGGCGGACTTATTGACGAAGTAATACTTGCCACTGCATCAACCGTTGAAGGAGAAGCTACCGCTATGTATATCTCTTCTCTTTTAAAACCTTTGGGTGTAAAAGTAACCCGCATAGCACATGGTCTCCCTGTTGGCGGTGACATAGAATATGCCGATGAAATAACTTTGGCAAGAGCAATAGATGGTCGTCAGGAATTATAAATAACATAAAAAAGGACGTTTTTAGAAAACGTCCTTTTTTCTACATATCTCTGTCGTCTGCAGGAACCTTGTCTTTGAAAAGCATTGTAATAGACCAAAGTCCCGCAAGACCTACAACTGCAAATATAATTCTTGATATAAGTGCACCCTGACCTCCGAAAAGCATCCCAACAAGGTCAAGTCCAAAAAGACCAATGCTTCCCCAGTTAAGTGCACCCACAATCACAAGTATAAGTGCTATGTTATCCAGCAATTAAATCAGCTCCTTTTAAAAATTACAACTTTTGCTTGGTCGCTGATTATAATTATAACCTTTTTTTCATGTTTTAAACATAATTAATTAAAATTTTTAGGTTTTTCAAGAGAAATCCTACCGATTTTTGCACTTCGAAATTCGTCGAGCAAAATTTTCGCAGCTCTGTCGTAGTCAAAATCACCGCCACGAAGTACAAAACCTCGTTTCTGACAAATTTTTTCCAAAATCTCATAACCCTTTTCAAAATTATCAAATAAAATCTTGTATCTGTCAGCAAGTTCATCAGGATAATTGTCTCTTAAAAACTCTAAAAGAAGTACACAAACCTCACCTGTGTCATAAACATCATCTTTAATCGCACCTGAAAATGCAAGATGAAGTCCCATTTCTTCATTTTCAAACTTAGGACACAAAATTCCAGGTGTATCAAGCATTTCTATTTTGCCCGCACCAATCCATTGCTTTCCCGTAGTGACACCCGGTCTATCCCCCGTTTTTGCACTTTTTTTGCCGCTTAAATTATTAATAAATGTGGATTTTCCAACATTAGGAACCCCAGTTACCATTGCCCTTATGTTTCTTCCGCTCATACCTTTTTCTTTCCACTTTTTAATTTCTTCGGAAAGTACAAAGGAAATTTTGTTTGTGATTAAAGACAAAAGTTTTCCGCCATCACGGCTGTTTACAAAAATTGCATTAACATTATTTTCCTTAAAATATTTTTCCCAAAGAGCATTAACTTTTTCGTCAGCAAGGTCAGATTTGTTCACAATTAAAAGCCTGGGCTTATTTGAAATAAGTTCATCAACCAGCGGACTTTTGCTCGATATAACAAGCCTTGCATCAACAATTTCAATGCAAATATCAACAAGCTTTAAGTTTTCTTCAATAAGCCTGCGTGTTTTTGCCATATGCCCCGGAAACCATTGAATATTCATATTTTCTCTCCAAAAGCAAATTATTTTACAGTACCCAAAGCATTAAATGGCCATATTCTGAATACTACCTTGCCATATATTTTATCTTTGTCAATGTATGAAACATCGGCACTTCTGCTATCGTGGCTGTTCCCTCTGTTGTCGCCCATAACAAATGTATGTCCTTCTGGTACTATAAATTCGCTTTCTCCTGTCATTGTATATGTTTTGTTGTTAATGTATGGCTCTGAAAGTTTTTCACCGTCAACATAAACTTCACCCGACATATTGTCGATTTTAACAACCTGCCCTTCCGTTGCGATAACTCTCTTTACATAAGGTCCTCTGCCTGAAGGCGGATCTAAAATAACAATGTCACCTGCTTCAGCCTCGTATCCGAGACGCCATACAACAAGTCTTTCATTGTTATGTAATGTTGGAAGCATGGAATTTCCGTCAACCCTTGCCAAAATAACAACATAATTTCGAAGTACAAGCGCAATTATAAGTGCAATTGCAATAGAACAAACCCATTCGGCTATTTCTCTACCAATTGATTTTTTAGGTGTAGTTTCCTCTGTCACTTCAATATTTTCTTCATTTTGATTAAATTCATTCATAAAGCATCCTCCTGAAAATACAAAAAGGGACAACGTGTGTCCCTTTTGCAATTACATTAAAGTAATTCTTTAACTTTTGCTGCCTTACCCACACGGTCTCTGAGGTAATAAAGCTTAGCTCTTCTAACTTTACCGTGACGAACAACTTCAAACTTGTCAATGTTAGGTGAGTGAACAGGAAATACCTTTTCAACACCAACACCGGAAGCAATACGTCTTACAGTAACAGTTTCGCTGATACCACCGTGTTTCTTTGCGATAATCGTACCTTCAAAAATCTGAATTCTTTCACGATTACCTTCTTTAACTTTGATGTGAACTTTAACAGTGTCACCAACAAGAAGCTCAGGCAAGTCACTTCTGAGCTGCTCTTTTGTAATAGCGTTTAAAATATCCATAACGCTTCTCCCTTCTTACTGAATGTTCATGACCTCAAAATCAGAGGAACATCCGATTTACCGAACTATTATAACATACATTTTTCAATATTGCAAGAGTTTTTTTAATTTTTACTAAACTTTCCGTACGACGCATTATCTAAAATCTCATGTCAGCCAAATCCGCAAGCTGCAATTTAACATTTTAAATACTCACTTAACATTACTTTTATATATTAGTTTTTTGGAGATAGTCATAAAGAAGCTCGTCTTGAACTTTTTTAATAAGCTCTGGTGCTTTTCCGCCTACGGGTATGTTGTCGATATGAGTTGCAACAATGCAGAAGTTTGAACTTGATGAAAGCATAACTTCGTCAGCACCAATTAAAAACTCAAGCGAATATGGCACTTCCCGAACCTCTATGCCGAGTTTTTTGCATGCTTTAATTAAGTTTTTCCTTGCAATACCAGGAAGCACTAAATTGTCAAGAGGCGCCGTATACAAAACTCCGTCTTTCAGACAATGTACATTTGTGTGTGCACCCTCTGTAACCCTCTTTTTAATGCCATTTGCCTCTTTTCTGTACATAACACATTCCTCTGCACCTGATTTTTTTGCCTTTTCAGACGCAAGAACACTCGGAAGCAGACAAAGAGTTTTTATGTTACACATATAAAAACGAATATCTTCATAAGATATAAGCTTGTCCCTCCTGTAAATATCTGCAAGTTTTCTTGGGGTAACTGTAACCCACAAATTCGCTTTCGTGTTTTCAGGAAAAACGTGATTACGTGGAACATTTGCTCCTCTTGTAATCTGCCAGTAAAGAAAAGCCTCACCATTAGTCTCGGTAGTATCCACCTTTAAAACAAGCTCCTGAAGCAAAGCAGAAAGTTCCTCCTTTGTGTAAGGAACTTCAATTTCAACCATTGAGGCAGAACTGAAGAATCTGTCTATATGGTCCTCGAGACAGTAGATAACGCCATTTCTTGTTGCAGTAGCATCATAAACACCGTCACCAAACCAGCAAACTCTGTCGCTCATAGGCACAGACATATTTTCTATTAAATCGTATTTCCCATTATAAAAACCAAGGTTTTTCATTTGTTATTACTCACTTTCGTATTTATCTTTGTCTTTTCAAAAACTTACCATTTTTTACACCTTTAAAAACAGAATTTTCTGAGACAACTTCTCCGCCAAGAATTACATATGAAAGTCCGACGCATCTTTTGTGGCAGTCAAGGTAATCCGCCCTGTCTATAATTTTTTCAGCATCAAATATGCAAATATCAGCATCAAATCCTTCACGAAGTAAACCTTTAAGCTGAAGTCCGTAAACTGACGCAGGCATTGAGGTGCATTTTCTGATTGCTTCATGAAGAGATAAAACTTTTTGCTCCCTCACATACCTCCCAAGAAACCTCGGAAAACTTCCCCGAAGCCTCGGATGATAAGTTTCTCTGTCCATTGCCACCGAAGAATCAGTACATAACATGGAGCGCTCGTATTTTAAAACAGTTTCAATATCTTCCTCACACATGCTGAAATTGCATATCTGCGCAGTAGCGCCAGACTCTTCTATAAGATAAAAAGCAGTTTCAAAATCGTCTTGACCACGAAGCTTTGCAATTTCGTCAATTCTCAAGCCTTCGTATTCAGCATGTCCCGCACACTCAGTGACAAGTAAATTGTGAAGACTTTCATCATTTCTTCTTATGTAAGCCTCTTTTATTTTCTTTCGCATCTGAGGGTCTTTTATAAGATTTACAATACCACTATTATCTAAATCTCGAAATTCTTTTGCAATAATTGTAGGCACAAGCCCTGTTGCAGATGCAGAATACGGATAAACATCGCAATATATGTCATAACCTTCCGCTACTGCATCATCAATCATTTTCAAAGTGTGATTAACCTTTCCCCAGTTTTCTTTGTACATGGTTTTGTGGTGAGAGAAAACCGCTTTAACATCACATGCCTTAATTACCGACAAAAACTCACTCACAGCTTTCGAAAGCTCAAAACCTTCGTTTCTTATGTGGGCGCTTATTATACCTTCATATTCCTTAACCACCTTGCAAAGTTCAATAAGCTCATTTGTATCCGCATAACAGCTCGGCGTGTAAATAAGACCAAACGAAATTCCCAAAGCTCCGTTTTCCATAGCTTCTCTCAAAAGTGCTTTCATTTTTTCCATTTCATTGGCGGTAGGTCTTCTGTTTTCATAACCTATAACCGCTTTTCTTATTTCGCTATGCCCAACAAAAGAAATTAAATTTGACCCTAATGGTACTTTTTCCGCTTTTCTCACCATATCCCCAAAGGTTTCTTCTTTCGCAGGAGCAGGAGAAATTCCGCATTGTCCTCCTACAGACGTAGTGATTCCCTGCTCAATTTTTTCTGCCATATCAGGGTATGTAAAGATTGCATCATCAGAGTGACTGTGAGAATCAATAAAACCAGGGGTAACCACAAGTCCTGCAGCATCAATTGTTTCTATGCTTTCACCTGATATATTTCTCGAAATACAGGAAATTTTTCCATTTAATATTCCTATATCAGCACGATAAGGAGGTGCACCCGCCCCATCAATGAGCCTTCCGTTTTTTATAATTAAATCGTACATATTTACACCTCTTTTTAAGCATTGTAAAGTCCATAGTAAACTCCGCGGTTTTCAAGGAGTTCTTTGTGTGTTCCCTGTTCTTCAATACCCGTTTCGCTAATAACTACAATATTGTCAGCATTTTTAATCGTAGTAAGCCTATGAGCAATTGTAAGCACAGTTCTTCCGCTTGAAAGCTCTTCAAGTGAATTTTGAATAATCTTTTCACTTTCATTGTCAAGTGATGAAGTCGCCTCATCCAAAATAAGTATTTTGGGGTCTTTAAGGAAAACTCTCGCGATAGAAATCCTTTGCTTTTGCCCGCCTGAAAGCTTTACTCCCCTTTCGCCAATATAAGTGTCATATCCGTCAGGTAAGCTCATAATAAATTCGTGTGCTCCTGCTCTTTCGGCAGCTTTTTTAACATCTTCAATGCTTGCTCCCGGTCTTCCATATTCAATATTTTCAAGCACAGTTCCCGAAAACATGTAAACATCCTGCTGAACAATGCCTATGTTCTGTCTTAAAGATTTCAAAGTAAAATCTTTAATATTCCTTCCGTCGATTGTTATTTCTCCGTCAACAATGTCATAAAAACGGGGAAGTAAATTACAAACCGTTGTTTTTCCGCTTCCTGATGAACCTACAAGCGCAACATTTTGTCCCTTTTTAATGTGAATGTTTATTCCTGAAAGCACTTCTTTTTCGTAACCAGGGTAATTAAACGAAACATTTTTAAGCTCTATTTCACCTTCAACATCTTTTAAAATTTCTGCATTTTCGCTGTCAGTAATATCAGGCTTTGTGTCAAGAATTTCAACAAATCTTTCAAGTCCCGTCATACCTCTCTGAAACTGCTCGGTAAAGTTTATAATAACCCTTATCGAAGCCGTGAGCGTTGAAATATATAAAATGTAAGCAGTAAAGTCAGCAACAGTTATAAGCCCTTTCATGAGGAAAATTGAACCTGCCATAATTACTGAGATATACATGAAACCCTCAAAAAATCTTGTTGTTGACTGAAAGCCTGCCATGTACTTATATGCAACCTTTTTAATTTCAAGAAAGCGGTTGTTTCCGCGATTAAATTTTTCTTTTTCAATTTCTTCGTTTGCAAAGGATTTAACAACTCTTATTCCTAAAAGTGAGTCCTCAACCTGCGCATTAAGTTCACCTGTCTGCTTTCTCGATTCTTTGAATGCATCACGCATTTTGCCTCTGAAACTCATACATGCAATAAGCATTATCGGCAAAATTATAAACAGGATAAGAGTGAGCGGAACGTTTATTGTCATCAAAACCGAAAAAGCAATAATAATTTTTAACCCTGTAATAATAATTTCTTCAGGACAATGGTGAGCAAACTCAGTAATGTCAAAAAGGTCGCTTGTAATCCTCGCCATAATCTGCCCTACTTTTGTTTCAGCATAATATGCATAAGATAGAGTTTGTAAATGTGCAAAAAGGTCACGTCTCATGTCCGTTTCCATTTTTGTTCCCATAATGTGCCCTGTATTTGCCATGTAGTAATTAGCTCCCGTGTCAATAAGCCTTAAAATAATGTAAAACATTCCCACGGAAATAATCATTTTCCATGTAAGACTCTCGGGCGAAGTTGACGCCACGGAAGTAATACCCCTTACAATAAGCGGAAACACAAGTTCGCACGCAGTTGTAAGTGCTGCACAAAGTAAATCGAGTACTAAAATCCATTTGTATTTCATGTAGTAAAACATGAATTTTTTCATTAAATATGAAGTTTTGTAACCTTTTTCGTTTTTCATAAGATACCTCTATTAGAAAAATTTCAATTATAATTATACCACACAAATTTCCTGTTTTCAACAAAAAACTCCGAAATGACACTAATCATTTCAGAGTTTTTCAGGCTTTACACAATCATATTTCTATATTAATATTGAATTTCAGCACCAACTTCAGATGCCAAAGCTTCAAGCTCATTATTATATTCTTCAAGTAATGCCAAACCTTCGTTAAGTTTTTCGTTACCTGCATTTATCTGGTCTGCATTCTGTGCTTCAAATCCTGCAAGGATTTCAGTAAATGATTCTTTATACACATCCATTACTTTAACATATTTATCCTTAACCGCCTTAACTTCTTCAGTTTCAGGATTGATATTCGAAAGTTTTGCAAGTGAATCATCCACAAGCGGAAGGAGGGTATCTTTAATGCTTGATATAAAATCTGCATCTTCTTCAAGTTCTGCCCATTTTCCTGCTTCAGCAGTTATTTTTTCGTAATTTGCATTTACATCTGCCATCTGAACATTTAAGTAGTTTTCAAAATCATCATAAACAGGATTACTGCAAGCAGTTAAAAGTGTAAATGAGATAACTACAGTAAGCAAAAGCATTATCAGCTTCTTCATAATTAATTCCTCCAATTACATAAGTGTAAAGCCATTATTGTTTTTTAATTATATCACTTATAAAATGTTTATGCAACTAAAATATATTTTAATTTAATAATTACTTTTTGTATTACATATTTTTACTTGACTTGCCTTAAAATTAATGATAAAGTGTAATTGGTGATTTATTTGTTTTATAAAAGTATCGACCAGATTTCAGGAATAGGTGAAAAAAGAAAGCAACTGCTAAAAAAACTTGAGATATTTAACATTTGTGATATTCTCTATCATTTTCCAAGAAGACTTGATGACAGAAGTAATCTTAAAAAAATTTTAGAAACATATGACGGAGAATATGCAACATTGAAAGTAACCCCTGCGGCGGAAATGACAGTTTCACGCATCAGGGGTAATCTTACTGTTTATAAGCAGCTTTTTTCAGACGAGAGCGGAAGCATTATGGTTACATGGTTTAATAGTCCCTACCTTAAACTTTCCTTTAAAAAAGGTGAGTTTTATTATCTATGCGGAAGTGTAAATGCAAAGTATTCTGTAAGACAAATGTCATCACCAATTTTTGAAAAAGCTGAAAATCAAAATCACACCGGACGCATCATGCCTATTTATCCATTAACTTCAGGAATAAGCCAGAATGTTTTTCAGACTATTATGGAAAACGCACTAAAGATATCTATTGATTCAATCCCTGAATTAATACCAAATAATACAAGAGAAGAATATAAACTTGCAACAATCAATTATAGTCTTAAAAACATTCACTTTCCAAAAGACGAAAAGAGTTTTAAAATTGCAATGAGAAGACTTAAATTTGAAGAATTTTTTATTCTTCAAATTGCCCTGCTTATGAAAAAAGGTGTTCTTAAAAAAGCAAAAACAACTCCTGTTGCAGGTGGTACCCCAGAAAGTTTTTTTAAACTTTTACCCTTTAGTCCCACCGACGCGCAAGCTAAAGTTATAACGGAAATATACAATGATTTAGGAAAAAACACTCCGATGAACCGACTGGTGCAGGGTGATGTCGGATGCGGAAAAACAGTTGTTGCGGCTTTTTCGCAATACTCTTGTGCATGCGCAGGATACCAAAGCGTTATGATGGTACCCAGTGAAATCCTTGCAACGCAGCACCATGAAAGCCTTTCTTTGCTTTTCGGCAAAGAAAGAGTTTTACTCCTTTCAGGAAAACTTTCCCCGAAAGAGAAAAAAGCGGCTTACGAAAAAATAAAAAACGGTGACGTTAAAATTATTGTCGGTACTCATGCCCTGATTTTTGATAAAGTTGAATTTAAAAATTTAATGTTGGTAATCACAGATGAACAACATCGATTTGGAGTAAACCAAAGAAAACTTCTGACAGAGAAAGGTAAAAATCCACATGTTCTTGTTATGAGCGCAACCCCTATTCCCCGCACGCTTACGCATGTGCTTTACGGTGACCTTGATGTAAGTGTAATCGACTCTCTCCCCCCTGGAAGGCAGAAAATTGATACTTTTGTAATAGACAGCGGAAAAAGAGAACGTTCTTATTCCTTTATATTAAAAGAACTTCAAAAAGGCAATCAGGGATATATTGTCTGCCCACTTACAGAAGAAACAGAAAATGATGACCTTAAAAACATTGTAAAACTTACGGAAGAAATATCAAAAGGTGTTTTTAAAGATTATAAAGTGGCTTATGTTCACGGAAAAATGAAGTCCTCCGAAAAGGACGAAATTATGAAAAACTTTTCGGAAGGTAAAATCAACATTTTAGTTGCAACTACAGTGATTGAAGTCGGAATTAATGTCCCGAAAGCCACCGTAATGACTATTGAAAATGCCGAAAGATTTGGTCTTTCTCAGCTTCACCAGCTTCGAGGAAGAGTTGGCAGAGGAAAGGATAAATCATATTGCATTTTAATTTCTGATAATAAATCCAAACTTACAACCGAAAGACTTGACACCATGAGAAAAACCTCTGATGGCTTTGAAATTTCAAAATCAGATTTAAAACTTCGCGGTCCAGGCGACTTTTTCGGCACCAAACAACATGGAGTTCCCGAACTTAAAATTGCAAATATTTTTGAAGACACAGAACTTATGCTAAAAGCAAGAGAAGGTGCAGAAAAAGTTTTAAAAGAAGACCCCTCACTCTCAAAACCGGAGAACAAAAATCTGCTTTGCAGAATAAAATATCTCTTTACAAATACAAACACTAATTAATTTGTGCAAAATATATAATTTTACCCATAGTAAATGTACTATATTTTGTGTTGAATTTAAACTCGAAATATAGTATAATTATAATGTTATTTAAAAATTTTATTAGGAGATGATTTTTGTGGCATTTTTAGACGTAATCAAACAAAGAGCAAGAGCAGACAAAAAAACCATTGTGCTTCCTGAATCTATGGATGCAAGAACTTTTGAAGCTGCTGAAAAAATTCTCAAAGAGGACATTGCAAACATCGTTATTATCGGTACCCCTGAAGAAGTAGAAAAATATGGTAAGGGTTTCGATATTTCAGGTGCAACTGTTATTGACCCATATACTTATGAGAAAACAGAAGAATATTTAAATCTTTTTGTTGAACTTCGTAAATCAAAAGGTCTTACATACGAGCAGGCAAAAGAAACTGCTCTTGGTGACTATATGTACTATGCTTGCCTTATGGTAAAAGCAGGAGATGCTGATGGTGTTGTATCAGGTGCATGTCACTCAACTGCAAACACACTTCGCCCTTCACTTCAGATTATCAAAACAAAACCGGGTACAAAACTTGTATCTGCATTCTTTGTAATGGTTGTTCCTGATTGTGAATTTGGCGCTGATGGTACATTTATTTTTGCAGACAGCGGTCTCGTTCAAAACCCCAACTCCGAAGAACTTGCTGCGATCGCTGCTTGCTCTGCTGAAAGTTTTGAACTTTTAGTTCAGGAAAAAGCATATGTTGCTATGCTTTCCCACTCAACAAAAGGCTCTGCTGCACACGCAGATGTTGATAAAGTAGTAGAAGCTACAAGAATTTGCAAAGAACAGAACCCCGACCTTTGCGTTGATGGTGAACTTCAGCTTGATGCTGCTATCGTGCCTTCAGTAGGTAAATCAAAAGCTCCGGATTCAACAGTTGCAGGCAAAGCAAACGTTCTCGTTTACCCTGACCTTGATGCAGGTAATATCGGTTACAAGCTCGTTCAGCGTCTTGCAAAAGCAGAAGCATATGGTCCTGTTACACAGGGTATCGCAAAACCAATTAATGACCTTTCAAGAGGTTGCTCCGCTGACGATATCGTTGGTGTTGTTGCAATCACTTGTGTTCAGGCTCAAAACCAGTAATTTTAAGAGAGGTATATAAATATGAAAGTATTAGTTATTAACGCAGGTAGCTCATCACTTAAATATCAGCTTATCAATATGGAAGACCTCGCAGTTTTGGCAAAAGGTCTCTGCGAAAGAATTGGTATTGAGGCTTCAAGACTTAAACATACACCAGCAGGCAAAGATACTATTATCATCGAGCGTGATATGAAAGACCATACAGATGCTATCAATATGGTAATCGCAGCTCTTACAGATAAAGACCATGGCGTAATTTCCGACATGAGCGAAATTGGTGCAGTAGGTCACAGAGTTGTACATGGCGGTGAATTCTTCTCTGATTCCGTTGTAATTGACGAAAACGTTAAGAAAAC
Source organism: Clostridia bacterium (assembly GCA_045656005.1). Taxonomy (GTDB): domain Bacteria; phylum Bacillota; class Clostridia; order UMGS1883; family UMGS1540; genus JAZNQN01. The sequence goes on along the minus strand of JAZOQG010000008.1, from coordinate 18,388 downwards.
AATTGAACAGTGCATCGAACTTGCTCCTCTTCATAACGGTCCAAACCTTACTGGTATCCTCGCTTGCGAAAAAGCAATCCCTGGAGCTCCGAATGTAGCAGTATTTGATACAGCTTTCCATCAGAGTATGCCAAAGGAAGCATATATGTATGCACTCCCCTATGAATACTACGAAAACCTTAAAATCAGAAGATATGGTTTCCATGGTACAAGCCACAAATATGTTACAATGCAGGCTGCAAAACTTTTAGGCAAAAAGCCGGAAGAACTTAAACTTATCACACTTCACCTTGGAAACGGTTCATCAATAACAGCCGTTAAAAATGGTAAATCTGTTGATACTACAATGGGCTTTACTCCTCTTGCTGGTCTCCCGATGGGAACAAGAAGCGGTGACATCGATCCTGCTATCCTTGAATTTGTCGCTGACAAAAAAGGTATGACAGTAAGCGAAGTTACATCAGTTCTCAATAAAAAATCAGGTGTACTTGGTGTTTCTGAAATCAGCTCAGACTTCCGTGATTTGGCAGATGCTGCTGAAAAAGACGAAAAAGCTAAACTTGCTCTTGATATGTTCAACTACTCAATCATTAAATACATCGGTGCATATGCTGCAGCAATGAACGGCGTTGACGCTATCGTATTTACTGCAGGTATTGGCGAAAACAACGTTGAACTCCGTCAGGATGTTACAGATGCACTTTCGTTTATGGGCATTAAAATCGACAGCGAGAAAAACAAACTCCGCGGACAGGATATCGATATTTCCGCTCCCGATGCAACCGTTAAAACTCTCGTTATTCCTACAAACGAGGAACTTATGATTGCTCTTGACACACAGAAATTAGCTTCTAAATAATATATTATAAAGGAATAAGGGCGGATATGATTTTCCGCCCCTTTTTATTATGAAAATTTTAATTGATGCAGATGGTTGCCCTGTTGTAACCGAGGCAACTTCTATCGCAAAAGAAGAAAATATAAAATGCATAGTAATATGTGATACTTCTCACATATTTAATATCGAAGGCGTAGAAACCATAACAGTTTCCAAAGACGAAAATAGTGTTGATTTTAAACTTGTAAATATGATACTAGACGGTGATATTGTAATAACACAAGACTATGCACTCGCCGCGATGTGTCTTTCTAAAAAAGCCACCGTTATAAATCAAAACGGACTTATATATAACGATGACAATATATTGTCTCTTTTAAACCAACGCCACATTGCTCAAAAAATAAGACGAAGTGGCGGCAGACTTCGTGGCACACCGCCAAGAGACGCAAGTCAGACAAAAAACTTTATAACAATTTTAAAAAAAGTCATATATGAAAAGAAAGAGCTGTGATAATCACAGCCCTTTCTTTTTTCTGGTTAGAATTTAAGCATAACACTTTTATTTATTATAGCATCACTATAAAGCATCAAAACATCTTTATTTTCAAAGTCAACATATTCATCAAGAAGTTTTGCAGACATTAAACGAAGGTCAATAACGGTTATGTTTCTGTAGTGCTCCAAGAGAAGCGGTGCAAAGCAAAGCGAATAAGAATCTCCAAAAATTACAAGTTCTTTGTCGTTTTCGGGAATGTTGTTTGAAAGTTTAATAATCGGTGCTGCACCTGATAAGAAAAATGTGTATGGGTCTTTTCCCGAGAGCATGCTTTCATTGTAAATTCCGCTAAAATCCTTTACCGTGAAGTGGTCAACGCTTGCACTCTCAGTTACATCATTTGTAAGATACATAATACTTTCTTCGGGAACATTTTCAGTCTTCTCTGCAAAATAGCCTTTAAAACCTTTTATTTCGTTTTGATTGTAAAGACTTAAGTCAGAAGAAAAATTCATTTTCTCACCAAGAGCATTTAAAACATTCTGAAGTTTTTCCTGTCTCCAATGAATATCACTCTTAATAAAATCCTCTAAAGTCAATTCACTTGAAATGTCAATAATTTCAGCACTTTTAATTTTTTCATTTAAGATACTGTTCATTTTAGCATAATCAAAAGGTACAAAGAGTCTGTCGTTTATAAAATACTGTTTTCCCGGTACCATTGAAAAATAAATGTTTGCACTTTCAGAAAGTGAGGCAGAAAGATTTTCTATGTTTTCTGCAAATTTTCTTGTGCTTTCCTCGTTGAGTTCACCAAGACTTTCCATGTAATAACCCTCATGGAGTATTATCCCGTTTTCATCTGCAGAAATTTTGGGAAGAAGTTTACTTCCAAGTGCAAGAAAACTTTCCTCAATAGCCTTAGGGTCCTGACTGTCCATAATTAAAATAATTAGGTTTTCAATATTATTTACAATTATTTCTTCCCTTTCAACTCCAACGCATATCCACTTTCTGGGGTCAACATTTTCATAAATGTCTTTTTTTAGTTTTTCAATATCCACACCCTCATTTGCTCTCACAAGGCAAACAGAATGTGCACTTGAAGACATCATAGGCTCTGCACCGAGTGCTTCACTTATGCCATTAAGATTTGAAAGCCCTAAAAAATAATTTGCACTTTCATCATCAATTCTTGTATATGCTACAGAGGGCTTCATTTCTTTATATGCACCTGCATAGATTTTTTCCATTATTCCTTCAAGAGAATTTGCCTCATACACCATTCCGAACCCATCTAAAATCTTAACACTTTCGGCTCTTGTAATATTATTTTCGGGTCTTATGGTGTTATCTTCGTAACCCGAAATCATGCCTGCCTCAAAAAGACCTGCAACAAATTCCTTTGCATAATCTGCTATTTTATCACTATCAACAAAAGTAAGTCCTTCTGCGTTTTCACTTGTGTAATAAAAAGCTCTGCCTGCCATTGTAATTGCTTCCTGTCTTGTTATCTGTCTTGAAGGATTAAAATTTGTATCCTTTGCAATTACACCGAGGGTAAAAAGTTTTTCAACACTTTTATAAAACCAGTCATTCTCATTTACGTCCTCAAACTCCATTTCTTCCGGAAAAGGAATGTCTGGAAGAATTGATGCTAAAATTTTAGCAAACTCTGCTCTCGTTATAAAATTGTCCGGTTTAAATGTTCCATCAGGATATCCGCTTATCTTTTCAGCTTCAACCCATTTTTCAATTATATCTGCACACCAATGCTCTGAAATATCAGAAGGAAGTGCAAATGCTGAAATGTTTCCTGCAAGAAGAACTCCTGCAAGTAAGAGTGATATTTTTTTCTTCATAAATTTTCTCCTTTAAGTAAATGGTCTGTTATTTTGACGTAGGAAATTTTAAAAAGTTCCCAATTTTCTGAAAATAATTATTTCATCATAATATTCCGCTTTATAATCTGCTTTTTTAAAATAATTTCTCTTATCTTTTTTTACTATATAAGTATCAGCACACATATTTTCAAAATTATTTGTAAAGCAAAATCTCCCAAAACTTTCCGCCCTTAAGTATGCCGAAGGATAATTTGAAAATGCTACAGTTTTCAAATATTCATCGGTATCCTGAGCTGACAAAAATAAAATTTTAGGATAATAAATTTCACTATCAACAAAAATTTCACCTTCGGGCAAATTATTTATCGCTTTCTCAATTCCTGCATCAAAATGCCCTGACACCTCTCTGTTGTAATCGGTAAAATAATTTACCAAAAACATTGAAAAAATACATAGAAACGAAACAGCCGACATCAAAAACACTTTTCTGTATCCAATTTTTAATACACCTTCAAGTCCTACTGCAAAGAGCATCAGCATAGGAAAATGAATAAAATTAACCTTGTTAATATTTGCACCGCTCATTAAAAGCATAACAAAAACTGCTACAGCCGTATTTATAGCAACTGCTTTTAATAAATTATTTTTTTCTTTTAACACTCTGATAATACCAAAAAGAATAAATGGAAGTGCCGCGTGATAATACGTACCAAATCTGTTGCTATTCCACGCAAGACTGTCATTTTGCTTTATAAGAATATTAAAAATGTTTATATAAGTCTGGCTTTTTAATATATTCGAAAGTGACATTTCTCCGCTTCGCATATACAAAAGCCTCGGTATTGAAATAAAAGATGTTTTTATTTCATCAATAACTCCAATATTGACCAAAACGAAAAGTATTAGCGGTAGTGAAAGCAAGAATAAAAGTCCTGCTGATATCAAAAACATTTTTATACTTTTTATCTGCTTTTTAAAATATACAAATAAAAGCAGTAAACTTAATGGAACGAAAAACCACATTGTGGCATATGCATAAAGGCTTAACCCGTAAAAGAACATACTAAGCGGAAGAAAGCGATTATCTTTTAATGCTTTCATAAAAAAGTAAAAGCCAAAAAGCCACATATGCGGTGCCATATTAGATTCGAGCGCCCATCTTGAAACCATGATGTGCCACGGGCAAATAGCCAGAACAAACATACCAATAAGAGCACACCGTATCCCAATGCATTCTTTTAAAACAAGATAGAATACCCAAAGTGCTGAAATTGATGCAATGAGCTGAGGCATTCTCACAGCAAGCACCGAATTTCCGAAAATTGCAATGAAAGGCATCATAAGATATGATGACAGTACATTCATCCCACTTCCCCATGAAACAAAATACACGGGGTTATGGCAGCCCCATGAATCCATGCCATATTTTAGCATTGAAAACGCTTCATAACCCGCAAATGCTTCATCCTGATTTAAGCCATTCGGCATAGCACCAAAGTTATAAATCCTTACAAAAACTCCTACCAAAAATATTAAAACAAAAAATATTTTTTCTTTTTTTATTTTCATACTTTAAACATTTCAACCGTTCTATCAAGTATTCCCTGCATTTTTGCCATTGCAATACCATAATTTGTCATAGGTATGCCTTTTTCTCTTGCACTTTCATATCGAAGAACAACCTCATTATCCTGAAGCATGCATCCACCGCAATGAATAACAAGTGCATATTTTGAAAGTTTTTTTGGGAAATCTGTACCGCTTGTAAGTTCAATATTAATATTTTTACCTGTAAATTTTTTGAGCATGTTGGGAAGTTTTACACTTCCGATATCATTGCATTGACGGTGATGGGTACACCCTTCGGAAATTAAAACAGTATCGCCATCTAAAAGTTTTTCTATCGCATTAGCTCCCTCTACTGATTGCAAAAGATTCCCTTTTTTTCTTGACATAATTATTGAAAATGAAGTAAGTGGTATTTCGGCAGGTAGCATTTTGGAAACCTCTCCGAATGCCTGCGAATCTGTTACAACAAGTTTTGGCAATTTCCCAAGGCTTTCAAGTCCAAAAGAAAGCTGATGTGGCTGAAGCACAAGGGCTATCGCCTTTTTATCAAGGACTTCTCTCAGAACGTTCTGCTGAGGGAGAATAATTCTCCCTTTTGGTGCAGCCTCGTCAATGGGAACTACCATTATCACCATGTCCCCTTCATCAATAATATCAGCAATATAAACATTTTCTTTTTTGGGCTTCAAAACAGAAAGTTTTTCACGAAGCAGAGAAATATTCTCCCCGCTTTTTGCACTGACATTGAAATACCCATCTACCATTCCTTGCTCGTCGCATTTATTAAATACAATTATATAAGGAATTTTTCTCTTTTTAAGGCTAGTTTCAATTTCTTTTTCAACGTCACCAAAACCCATCTCTTTTGTGCAGACAAGCAAGGCAATATCACACTTTTTAAGAACGTCCTTCGCTCTCTCCACTCTTAGAGCACCAATATCGCCTACATCATCAAGCCCGGGAGTATCAATAAAGCACACCGCACCCAGTGGCAGGATTTCCATAGATTTATACACGGGGTCAGTAGTAGTTCCTGCAAAATCAGAAACAATTGATACCTGTTGATTACAAATTGCATTTATAAGGCTTGATTTTCCGCTGTTGCGTCTGCCGAAAATCCCTATATGAACTCTGTCTGCTCGCGGTGTTAAATTTTGGCTCATAACTTGCCTCCTAAAACCTGAAGTCTCTTTTTCCTTCTGTTTTTATTTGCTTTACATAATTTTTTGCAAGTTCTCTTGCCTTATCATTCGGAATTGTTTCGAGTTCTTTCTCTATAAGAGCTTCACCGATAGCCGCAACCTCAGGCGATGCGTAATCAGCCATATATTCGCTTAAGGTCATAAGAGAATTCGGATGACAACAATTTGCAATTTGTCCACTTTTCAAAAGTGTCATAAATCTATCACCCGTTCTGCCTTCACGATAGCACGCTGTACAAAAACTTGGAATATATCCGAGACCTATCAGCCAACCTACAACTTCATCAAGTGTTCTGGTGTCGCTTATATCAAACTGCTCTGTGTTTTCGTAATCTTCTTCATCACAGTAACCGCCAACACTTGTTTTTGAGCCGCCGCTAATCTGCGAGATACCAAGTTTTAAAACTCTTTCTCTGCATTTTTGACTTTCTCTTGTGGAAACAATCATTCCTGTGTAAGGAACTGCAATACGGATAATTGATACAATTTTTGCAAAAATATCGTCATTAATTCCATTTGTAAATGAATCTGCATCAATGTCATCGGCATGACGAATTCTCGGAACACTTATTGTATGAGGACCTACTCCGTACTTTGCTTCAAGATGCTCTGCATGCATCAAAAGACCTGCAAGCTCATATTTATATAGTTCAAGACCAAAAAGTACTCCGAGACCTACATCATCAATTCCACCGTCCATAGCTCTGTCCATAGCTTCTGTATGATATGCGTAATTGTGTTTCGGACCTGTCGGATGAAGTATTTCATAGCTTTCCTTATGATATGTTTCCTGAAAAAGAATATATGTTCCTATTCCAGCCTCTTTAAGTTTCCTATAGTTTTCAACGGTTGTTGCGGCAATATTTACATTTGCACGGCGAATTTCACCATTTTTATGTTTTATCGAATAAATTGTTTTAAGGCTTTCAAGAATGTACTCAATAGGATTATTTACAGGGTCTTCCCCTGCTTCAATTGCAATTCTTTTGTGACCCATGTCACAAAGTGCAACAACCTCATTTTTTATTTCTTCCTGTGTAAGTTTTCTTCTTGGAATTGTTTTGTTCTGCGCATGATATGGGCAGTAAACACATCCGTTGACACAATAGTTAGAAAGATAAAGTGGAGCAAACATTACTATTCGCTTTCCATAAAATTCCTCTTTAATTTCCATTGCAAGTTTCTCAATTTCACGGTTCGCTTCTTCAATTTCACAAACAAGTAACACGGAAGCCTCTCTGTGGCTTATCCCTTTTTTAAGCCTAGCTTTTTTGAGTATTTCAAAAACAAGTTCACGATTATTTTTGTTTTCCTCTGCAAATTTTAATGTGTCTAAAATTTCCTCGTGACAAATAAATTCCTCTGCTTTTGAACTTTTTACATCATACATATTAATTACTCCTTTCTTTCGGGTCAGCAAACTTTACCGTCAGATAATTTTGAATATACTGCTTTTGCTGAAACGCCAGGAAGTTTACCTATTTTTCCTGAAAGTGCACTAATAATATCCTGCGGCGCATCAAGTGCAATGCTTATAAGAGAGACACCTCTCTCCTTGCATGGAAGTCCCATTCTGCCAAGAATATATTCTGCATAATCATGCAGAATTAGATTAAGCGATGCTACGCTATCCATATTTTCGACTATGATTGCAATAAGTGCAACTCTTTTCATATAAACCTCCAAACAAAAAGCACCCTTCACAGAAGGGTACACTTATAGCATTAAATTGATAATCCCTTCTGCCTCAGAAATTCTTTGGCGTCAGCCTTATTAATATTGTACATGATATATTATTTTTTGTCAATATTTTGCTCCAAAAATTGTCAAAACTTTTTAAAATACAAACTATCCGTTTGGGACATTTTTTAAAAAAAGTTGTCCCACCAAATTATGGTTTTTTACGACGCAAAATGATATACTCATAAAAAAAGCGAGGAGGATTATCATGAACACACAAAAATCACAGGAATTATATACACATGCAAAAGAGCGTATGCCAGGTGGCGTTCAGCTTCTTTCAAAACGTCCAGAAATGTTTGCACCTGACAAGTGGCCCGCGTATGCGTCATCTGCAAAGGGATGCAAGGTTACAGACCTTGACGGCAACACATACTATGACATGACATTAAGCGGCATTGGTGCATGTCTTTTAGGTTATGCAGACCCTGACGTTACATCTGCAGTTATAAAAAGAATCGAAATGGGAAGCATGACAACACTTAATGTTCCCGAGGAAGTTTACCTTGCAGACAGACTTTGCGAAATTCATCCGTGGGCTGAACAGGCTCGTTTTGCGAGAACAGGCGGCGAGATTTGTGCGGTTGCAGTTCGTATTGCGAGAGCTACAACAGGAAGAAATTTAGTTGCAATATCAGGTTATCACGGTTGGAGCGACTGGTATCTTGCTGCAAATTTAGCTGATGACAGTGCTTTAAACGGTCAGCTTTTACCGGGACTTAAACCCAAGGGTGTTCCGCAGCAACTTTCTGGAACAACTTTCACATTCTTCGGAAATGACAAAGAATCTTTTGACAAAATGATAGAAGAACACGGCGACGAACTTGCCTGTGTTGTTATGGAGCCATTAAGAGGCGTAGAGCCTGACGAAGGCCACCTTGAATATATACGTGATACCCTGCACAAAAAAGGTGCTCTTCTCATATTTGATGAAATAACAATCGGCTGGCGATACACATTTGGCGGAAGCCACAGAGCTCTTGGAGTAAATCCTGACATGGCAGTTTTTGCAAAAGCACTCGGTAATGGACATCCAATTGCGGCAGTTATCGGAACAAAGGCGGCTATGGATGGTGCACATGAGTCATTTATAAGCAGTACATACTGGACCGAGGCAGTAGGCCCCACAGCGGCACTTGCAACTATTGACAAAATGGAAAAAACTCGAGTTTGGGAGCATGCCAAAAATATTGGTCTCCGCGTTCAGAAAGACTGGGAAGATACTGCATCACGTCACGGTGTTAAAATACACACAAGCGGAATTCCGTGTCTCTCCCACTTTGATTTTGAAGAATATCCTCTGCCTCTTAAAACTTTATACACAGTTTTGATGCTCGATGAAGGTTTTCTTGCAAATACTGCAATTTACCCAACACTTGCGCATGATGACGAGGTTTTGAAGAAATACAGATTAGCTATGGAAAAGGTATTTTGCAAAATTGCGGAAATACTTAAAAAGGGCGGCGAAGAAGCCGTGCTTGAGGCTATTGACGGAAAAGTATGTCAGACAGGTTTTAAACGTCTTTTAGAATAAGTTATCATAAAAAATCAGTGGCAAAATGCCACTGATTTTTTAATGCAGTTTTCTATAATTTGTAGGTGTTACTCCATAGTAATCTTTAAATGTTCTCAAAAATGCACTTTCCGATTCATAACCGGCTCTTGTGCCGATTTCCGAAACGGAATAATCTGACGTTTTTAAAAGCCAAGCCGCAAAATCCATTCTCGCAGATTTTAGCTTCTCACGAAAGGTTTGCCCATAGTGAGTTTTAAGCACCCTGCCAAGCTGTCTTCTAGAAAGGTTTACCATGTGTGCCAAAGCGTTTTCACACGCATCTTCATGAAAGCAGTTTTCAAAAAAATTATCAATAATGCCAAGACGTTTATCCATGCTTATATTATCTTTTTCTCCGACGTTTTCAGTTACTATAAGTCTTTTCTTCATTATCTCAACGAACAAAAGCTTATAAAGAATGTCTATGCTTTCATTTTTAAAAAGGTTACTGCCCTTTGTCTCACAAAAAATCTGCCTGCACAATGAAAGCACAAAAGCATCGACTTTCATTATTTCAGTAAAAAACTCTTTCCCTTTAGGACAAGTAAAGCTCAGTGCAAAGTGATAAAAATCCTCGGAACAAGTTTTAAAGCAATGATACTGTCCCGGCAAAACTAAAACAGAGTCACCTTCGGAAAGCGAAAGCTCCTTATCCTCAACATAAAGGGAAGCATTTCCTTCAACTGCAACATGAAGTTCATAAAGAGCATTCGAGTGCCTTTCACTACTGAAGCTTTTTTTATCTTCAATTCCGTTTATGTAAATCAAATACTGCTCATTATTAAGAGAAATATTCACCTGATGCATATCCGTTACCCAAAGAGCCTTGCGGCATTATTATAAAACAAATCTTCTATCTGGCTTTGTGAAAGTTCTGCCAAAATGCAGGCCTGTCTTGTAGCCATAAGGTTTTCTGTCCCAATGAGCCAGTTATTAAGAGTTGTTTTTGAAGAAAATGCGTCTATATCCTTTTGATATATCCAGTAGAATGTATCAGCAAAGGATATTGCTTTTCCTCGGTCTGCACAAACCGGAAAATCACTTCCCCACATACAACGTTCCACACCAGCTTTTCTCATAATCTGTAACATTGCAGGAGACTCACAAATTGCTGAAAAATCATACCATACATTTTCAAGATGTGCTATTTTTCCAATATTTTCAATAGCGGTCCATGCGGCAAAGCTTCGTGCAGCGTGTGCCAAAATCAAAGTTGCATCCTTATATTTTTTTGCCATTTCGCATATGTATTTAACGTTTTCTTCATCAGCAAGTGCTTTGTCTTTTACCATGTGAAGAGTGATACACATCTTTCTCTCGTTTGCTATTTCCCATGCACTTTCAGGAAGGTACTCACCTATATTTGCATTAAAGGTATCCTCTCTGTCGCTATACACATGGTAACACTTAAAGCCCTTTATACCGGGATGTGTAATCCTTTTTTCAAGGTGCTCATAGCTTTCATTTGCCAGAACAATAATCTCTCCAACATTTTTGCTATCCTTTGAAAGCTCGTTTACAAGAAAATCATCACTTGCTTTGAGCATTCCGTTTGATTCGTCCCTCATTTCTCTTGAGGGAAATGAAATGAGATTCATCCTTAATTCTTTTGGAGAGCACAAAAGTTCTGAAATAAAATTTTTATAGTCTTCGCTCGTTGCGATATCATTATCATAGTTTCCGCGAAGTGCCGGAACAAAATCGCAGTCAACAACATGAGCATGAGCATCAAAAATTTTATCAGGCAAAAAATCTTTCAATATCTTTATTGCCTCGTAGTCGTTTTTGTTATATCGTTTTGTACTGAATTCCATATTCATCTCATCCTTTCGGGCGACGCAAAACTTCCATTATTTTTTCGAGATTTACTTCTTTGAAAGCCTTATATGCTTTATCGCGTGTAGCCTCAGATATCGCAGGAGCATTTAAATAGTTTATATTCTGGAGCACTTGTTCTTTGGTGTCAGCACCAAGCACGAGAGAAGTAACTCCCTCAACATCCCTGATAAATGAAATTGCAAATTCAGCTATTGTCATACCTTCTTCTTCGCAAAACTCATGCAGTTTTCGAATGTATGGACATGCATATTCCTGCAAAATTGGGTCTGAAACTTCATCGGGATTTAGGAAGAAAAGACCCTGCAAAAATACACTTCTTACAAAAACTATAATATTTTCTTTATGAAGCTTTTCCATATACCCTTCTGAAATAAGCTTCTGGTCAAAAAGGCTCATTGGTATCTGAGTTGCACGATAAACGTCATATTTAAACATTGTATCAAGTTCATGCGGATAATAAACAGACGCACCCGCCATGTTTATATATCCCTCTTTTACCATTTTTTCAAGTGTTTTAGGAACTATATCGCCATACATCGTCATTTGAGGCGCACTATGAAGCAAAAGGCAATCGAGTTTTTTAACACCGAGCTTCGAAAGCGAAGTTTCAACACTTTCATACATTGCCTTTTCAACTTCTTTTTCGGGAGTGTTTTCGGGCAAGCTGAGTTTTACCTTACTGGTAATAAATATATCATCTTTTTTATCACAAGTTTTAAGAAAACCACCCAAAACATCTTCGGATGTTCCGTATGCTCTTGCAGTATCAAGGCTCAAAACTCCGTTTTCAAGTGCTGCCGAAAGAATGCTGTGACTTTTCTCAGTATCAGGCTGACCTCCATCATTTGCAATACCATAGTTCATGCCAAGCTGAACTGTTCCCAAAGTCATTATAGGCAAATTTTTTCCATTTACAATTACGCTTTTCATATTAATCCTCCATACGATTATTTCGCAGTATAGCCACCGTCAATTTCCATAGATGAACCCGTTATATAGGAAGATGCATCTGATGCCAAAAATACAATTGCACCTTTAATATCTGTTTCGTTTGCCATTCTGCCAAGGAATGTTTTTGCACAATATCTTTCTACAAATGCTTCAGGCTGATTGTTGAAAAATCCACCCAAATTAAGCACATTACAACGAACATTATCTTTTCCGTAACGGCTTGCAAGGAATTTAGTGTAGTTATGCATTCCGCCTTTATGGAAGAAATAATCTCCTGCAAAGTCGGTCGCCATGCCTGTTCCCTTGTAAAGTTCATAATCAGGACCGAGTATGCCCATATAAGAACCAATATTTATAATACTTCCGCCGCCGTTTTCAGCCATATGATCACCAAAAGCACGGGAAATCATCATAAAACCTGTCGCATTTACATGCATACTTCTGTCAAAAAGGTCATTATCACCATGGTAGCCATTTGTACATCTCAAAACAGAATTATTTATTAAGATGCTTATGGTTTGTCCGTCTTTTGTTATTTCACTTAAAAACTTATCAACACTCACCTGGTCACCCTGGTCTACCTGACCTGCGTAAACTTCGAGTCCTGCCTCTCGCATTTTCTTTGCATATTCTTCGTTTGACTCGAGATTACGTGACGCAGTATAAACCTTTGCACCTGCTTCTGCAAGAGCTTCAACTATTTGTCTTCCATAAAGTCCGCTGCCGCCTGTTACAACTGCAACCTTGCCATCAAGTCTGAAACTATCTAAAATACTCATAATTTACCTCCAATTAAAGATTTTTAAACCCGTCTGCAATATTTTTAAAATAAGCGCCAAGTGCAACAACGTCTGCACCTGAAGTTATGAAGTTAAAACCTTCTTCCTGCATTTCTTTTGCGTTTTCGGGGCTTCCTACAACACCGGCAATTTTGCCATATTTACGAGCAGTTTTTGCTATGAGCTTTCTTGCATTTGAAATCTCCTCATCACCATACTGACAAGGTTTTCCAATGCCCTGGCTGAAATCTGCCGCACCAAAGAAAATCATGTCAATTCCCGGAAGGGCACAAATTTCTTCGAGTTCCGAAAGAGGCTCAGGATCTTCAATCTGAATAACTGTAAAACGTTCTTCATTTGCTTCTTTTATGTAATCAAGGGCATCTACAAAACAGAATTTTCCGTCTGCATTTCCGCCATCAAGGGGACGTCTTCCAATTGGGTGGAATTTTGTGTAATATACTAAATTCTTTGCATCTTCAAGACTCATCACATGAGGCACCATAATTCCTGTGGAATCCGCTTCAAGAGGACGGATTATATCAGAATATCCACCTGTCCTTGAAATTCGTGTGAGAACGTCACAATCATAAATCTTTGCAGCTCTTATGATATTTTCGATTTCATTATAATCTGACGGAACATGTTCCATATCAATCCAGATACAATCAAACCCGGACATTGCTGCAATTTCTGCTACTCTTGGTTCGCACAAGTTAAGCTTTGTGCAAAAAGCAGTTTCTCCGTTTCTGATTTTTCTTAATACTCTACTTTTACGCATATTCATTATTCTTCAACCTCTTTTCTTATTTCATCAAGCATAACGCGTCTGCCACCCTCGTTGCGGCTTCTTATACCTGCTATAATAATCTCCATAAGTTCAATTGTTTCTTCAAAAGGATAAGGACGAGCTCCTGTTTCAAGGTATGCTACAAATTCGTCTAGCTGTTTATGGAAACTATAGTAGCTATCTTTCATTGGGACACTAACGCTATTCGCAGTTCCAACAAGCTTTAAGTCAGAGCCTGCACTGTCATAAATTACTGCGAGATTTACGTCAACTCCGCTCTCGTGAACCAGATGAACAATGTTATTGTTTTCTCCACCGGTATTCTGAACAGATACATAACCGGGACCTGTAATTCTATAAACAGGTTCAAGAGCATGGATTCCATATCTTTCCCAACTTTTTGCCATGGTCATGTTTATGTAACGAAGCTTTCCAAGCTCATTTGTTGACTCAAAGTATGGAATGTATTCCTTAGTGTAACGAAGTGAGCTTGATGACATTATCATTTTGCCTTCTTTTACCCATTTTATAAATGTTTTCAAATCTTCAACATTGTCCGCGAGAGGTTTGTCAACGAATACAGGAAGTCCTGCATTTACAAACGGCTCTGCACGCCAAACATGCTCCCATCCTTTGTCAGTACCGATAATAACTGCATCTACTTCCCCGATAACATCCTCAGGTTTTTCTACTATATTTGGAATCAGTGATGCTTTAGAAACCTTTTTTGCATCCTCCGGATCATCGGTCCAGATGTGAGTGATTTTCGCACCTCTTACCCCAAAGCTTTCTGCCGGCTCTTTCTCAAGATATCTTGGGATGACAGGATATCCACAATCTTCCATTGCCTCTTTATTGTAACCATTGAACATTGCGCTCCATGAATATGGATGACCATTGCCTTCAACCATTCCAAGCATGGCTATTTTAAATTCCTTCATAATTTTCTCCTTTCAAATTTTAATTTAATATTATTCTATTACAAATCAAACATCAAAACAATGTCTGTCGGGTGCTTTTTTGAAAAAAAATGTCCTTTTTTTGCTATTTTTCTTGATTTTTTTTAATATTTTTGTATAATAATAGTTAGAGGTGATACAGTGAATTTAAAAATTCAGAAAAATCTTAAATTCAAACTTGACGGTCTTACAATAAGTGCCAGTGTTGAAGAGCCTGTCTACTCCAGTGATACATCAAAATTAACACCAATAAAAAGTCTTCATTATCACGTTATATATGAGCTTTTGATAATGGGAAATGAACCGCTTACTTTTTTCAGCGAAAATGGTATTAAAACCTACAAAAATTGTATTTTGTGTATTCCACCGTTTTTAAAGCACAGTACAAGCAGAAAAATGGGCCTCAGGATTTTATTCACATTTGACAAAGATAACAAAAACGGTGATTTTTCTGCTTTTATGAACTCTTTTACGCATGAAACTGAGCCGTTTGTTCTTGAATACTGTGATGAGCTTTCTTTTTATATTGCACAACTTTCCGAACTTTTTAATTATGATACCAGTATTACAAACGAAATTTGCATTTCGATACTTAAACTCATTTTTTATACAATTTATACAAAAAGCAACATCCCGCCTTTATCAAAACGGAAGAAAGAAGTGCTTTCAACAAACGAAAGCTATCTTTCACATATTGACGGGATAATAAATAACGAATACATTGAAAATGTCACATTAAAAAAAGTTGCTGATTCTCTGGGACTTAGCACAAAGCAGACTTCAAGAATCATTAAAAAGAATTATCAGAAAAGTTTATCACAACTTATATGCGAAAAACGTCTTTCTGTTGCAACCGCTCTGCTTATGACAAGTAATAAAACAATTTCGGAAATTGTTGACCTTGTCAACTTTTCTTCAGAAAGCTATTTTTGCCGTGTATTTAAATCTACATATGGATCTACTCCTTTAAAATATAAAAAAATGAATTTAAAATAAAACAATAATTTATAACAACAAAACTAATCTTGTCATTTTAGGAATTTCAATAGACAAAAGCAATATTTTGTGATATAATACAAAAAATAAATTAAAACTTTTACAAATTTTTAATACAGAGGTGTAATAACAATGAACAATTACAAAATCGGAACAAAATGTATTCAGGCAGGTTATTCTCCAAAAAACGGTGAGCCTCGCCAGATACCCATTTATCAAAGCACAACATTTAAATATGACACGAGTGAAGAAATGGGTAAACTTTTCGACCTTGAAGCCTCGGGATATTTTTATAGCAGACTTCAAAACCCCACAAACGACTGTGTTGCTGCACGCATAGCTGCACTAGAAGGCGGAAGTGCTGCAATGCTTACATCAAGCGGACAGGCTGCTTCTTTTTACAGTGTATTCAACATCGCTTCATGCGGAGACCACGTAGTATCTTCCTCAGCAATTTACGGCGGTACATATAATCTTTTTGCAGTTACAATGAAACGCATGGGAATAGAATTTACTTTCGTTTCTCCTGATTGCACCGACGAAGAATTAAACGCTGCTTTTCGCCCCAATACCAAAGCAGTATTTGGCGAAACAATTGCAAACCCTGCTCTTGATGTTCTTGATATAGAAAGATTTGCCGCTGCTGCGCATAGCCACGGTGTTCCTCTTATTGTCGACAACACATTTGCTACTCCCATAAATTGCAGACCAATTGAATGGGGCGCTGACATTGTTATTCACTCTACCACAAAATATATGGATGGCCATGCTTCCGGTGTTGGCGGATGTATTGTAGATTCAGGAAAATTCGACTGGACAAAATACCCGGAAAAGTTCCCCGGTCTTTGCACTCCTGATGACAGTTATCATGGTGTAACTTATACCGAAAGATTTGGGCTTGAAGGTGCATATATTACCAAAGCGACTGCTCAGCTTATGCGTGACCTGGGTTCTATTCAGTCGCCTCAAAATGCATATTTGGTAAACCTTGGTCTTGAAAGCCTTCAGGTAAGAATGGCACGCCATTGTGAAAACGCACAGGCAGTTGCAGAGTATCTTAAAAATCACGAAAAAATCACATGGGTTCGTTTTTGCGGTCTAGAAGATGATAAGAACTATGCACTTGGTCAAAAATATCTTCCAAACGGTTCTTGCGGAGTTATATCGTTTGGTGTTAAAGGCGGAAGAACGGCTGCTGAAAAGTTTATGAAAAATCTAAAAATGGCATCAATTGAAACACATGTTGCAGATTCTAAAACCTGTTGTCTTCACCCTGCAAACGCAACACACCGTCAAATGAACGATGATGAACTCAAAGCAGCAGGAGTTGCTCCCGACCTTATACGTTTCTCATGCGGTCTTGAAGACAAAGCTGATATAATAGAGGATATCAAAAGAGCACTTGAAACCATTTGATAAATTACCATTACATAAGAAAAGCCAAACTTTGCGAGGAGTTTGGCTTTTTTTAATTTAAATTTTAAAATTAAATCTACTGCAAAAATTACCAGAATATATTAGTTTTTGTCGACCATAATAAGAAGTGCGAAAGCAAAACAAATTATTTTTTTAAGGAGATTGATTATTATGGCAAAAAGTAGAATTGTAGTTCCAGAAGCACGTCAGGCACTTGACAGATTCAAAATGGAAGCAGCAAACGAAGTTGGAGTAAACCTTAAAGAAGGTTACAACGGTGACCTCACAAGCAGACAGGCAGGTTCTGTAGGCGGTCAGATGGTTAATAACATATGTCCTGTACGAACTATGAAGTTTACCCGAAATAATCGCACATTAGACGAGCATATACAGAAGATTGAATATGAATATAGGATAGTGATTTAATAAAAAATGCACACATATATTGTTTTGTGTGCATTTTCTATTGATTTTTTTAATGAAATTTGTTATACTATTATCGTAAGGAAGTGATTTTGTGCCAACAATTTGTATTTTCTATGGAATCATAGTAAGAATGTATAATGAAAAGGGTGGTAAGCATAGCGTACCGCATCTTCACGCTGAATATCAAGACCAAAATGTAGTAATTGATTTTGATGGAAATATTTTGGAAGGCGATTTTCCGAAATCAAAGTTAAAGCTTCTTGAAGCTTGGATGGAAATTCACAGAGAAGATTTGGAAGCTAACTGGAAATTGCTTTCAAGTGGTGATGGTTTCTTTAAAATTGAACCATTAAAATAGGAGGTGCCTTTATGAAATATCCTATAGTTTTAAATGTTGTACCACAAGAAGATTATAGCGTAGTCGTTACATTTGAAACCGGCGAAACAAAAAAATTTAATGTTAAACCATATATTTGCGGAGATTGGTTTGGGCAGCTTGAAGATGTCTCTGTATTTAATACAGTACGTCCATGCGGAAATACAATTGAATGGGCTGATGGACAGGATATCGCACCGCACGAATTATATGAATTGTCGGTGGCTATTTAACTATGGATAAAATTTCTATTAAAAAATCAAATGCAATTAACGAGCTTATGGAAAAACTTGCCGATGGAGAAAAATCCGCAAAAGAAAACGGCTGGTTATCAAACGATGATGTAAAGGCAATAATTAAATAAATATATACACAGCAAAATCCCTCAATGAGCTTTTCCGTTCACTGAGGGATTTTAACATTTCTTTTTATAATTTGAACTATGGCACTCTTTATATATAAGGCTTATCATTTTGTTTTTCTCTTTTTCGGTAATTAGTCCTTTCTCATACAAAACCTTATTAAAATATGTTAGCCATATTTCCTTAGCATTTATGTTCAGTGGCATGCGCCTCCCTTTAGGAATATTATGTACAAACTGGTTGATTT
>JAZOQG010000007.1:0-2050 GCA_045656005.1 Clostridia bacterium | reverse complement strand
GCGGTAGGATTGTCTTCGCCCTCTACTGTTCAAAGATATATCAATAGTTTAGAAGAAAAGGGATATATCCTAAAGGGTGGCTCAAAAAAACGTGCAATTACTTTACCGAAGCAGGAAAACGAAGTAGAGGTAATGAGCGTGCCGATAGTTGGTACAGTTGCAGCAGGTCAGCCCATTTTAGCTGAAGAAAATATAGAAGAATATTTTCCGCTTCCCATAAACTATGCAGGAAAAAGTGATATGTTTATGCTCAAAGTCCGTGGCGAAAGCATGATAAATGCAGGTATTTTAGATGGTGACTATGTAATTGTTGAAAGTACTGAAGTTGCCAGAAACGGAGAAATCGTAGTTGCACTTTTAGAAGATAGTGCGACAGTTAAAACTTTTTACAGAGAAAAAGATTATATAAGACTTCAACCTGAAAATGATGCACTTGAGCCTATTATTTCAAAGGATGTAAAGGTTTTGGGGAAGGTATCAGGAGTTTTCAGAAAGTATTAGAGGTGTATTATGAAAGAATTTATAAAATCTGTTTTAAATAAAGAAAAGCAAGAGGTAATACGCCTCCGCCGTGAACTTCATAAACTTGCAGAAATTTCAGGCGAAGAGCACAAAACTGCAGAATTTATTGAAGAGTATTTAAAGACATTGGGGATGAACCCTTACCGTTCTTTTGGTACGGGTGTAGTTGCATTTTTAGATGCAGGCAAAAAAGAAACGGTTCTTTTGCGTGCTGACATGGATGCGCTTCCTATTTGTGAACCTCACAATACTGCCTACAAATCAAAAACAGACGGAGTAATGCACGCTTGCGGGCACGATGCTCATATGGCGATGCTTTTATGTACTGCGCGCGTGTTATGTGAACATTGCGATAAACTTAATGTAAATGTGCTTTTTGTGTTCCAGCCGCTAGAAGAAACGGACGGCGGAGCAGAGCAGATGTTAGCAGATGGTATTATTGAAAAATATAATGTAATAGAAGCGCTGGGTGCACACGTTATGAATGATGTGGCATCAGGTAAAATAATGATAAAGCCGGGTGCTTTAATGGCATCACCCGATGATTTTGTGATTAAAATCTGTGGACGTGGTGGTCACGGTTCGGCACCGCAGAATTGCCTTGACCCTATTGAGACGGCGGCTGCTATTACACCAGAACTTAACCGTATTACACAAAACGAGATAAAAGCAGGAGAGCATCAGGTGGTACAGGTATGTATGATAAATGCCGGAACAAGCTGTAACATCATTCCTGATACTGCAGAAATTTCGGGTACTGCAAGAAGCTTTGATGAAGAAGTGAGAAGGAAAATTCCTGAAATTATGGAAGAAATTATAAAAAGATATTGCGAAAAAGAAGGTCTTACATATGACTTTTGTTTTAACTTCCGCTATCCGCCGGTTGTAAATAACGAAACAGTTGCAGTTAAAATGGAAAATGCAGTAAAAAATATTATGGGAGATATTGTGATTAACTGGACAGAACCCATTATGGCGGGCGATGATTTTTCATATTTCGCAAAAAAAGTACCTGCAAACTATTTTTATGTAGGTACGGGTAGCGAAGAAAAAGGCATAACAATGCCTTTGCACAGTGCACATTTTGATATAGACGAAGACGGTCTTATAGTGGGTGTAGGTGCATATATTTCTTATATTTTGACAGGTTTTTAAAAAAATAAAAATTTTTCTTGACAAGGGTTAGAAATTATAGTATAATAACCCTTGTCGCTGAGAGACGAGATAGTGTGGGCGCATAGCTCAGCTGGGAGAGCATCTGCCTTACAAGCAGAGGGTCACAGGTTCGAGCCCTGTTGTGCCCACCAAAACCTACCGATGATTCGGTGGGTTTTTTTCTTTTTTCATCCCGAAAACATTTTTTCTACATTTCTGAACATTTTTTCTTGCAAAAAGAAAGGATAACTGATATACTGATTTATAGTGAAAATACTATGTTGAAAATTCGGAGGAGATACAATGATTCAATCAGCAGCAAAAAAAACAGTGACAGCCGGCTTGTTGCTTGCCCTGGGGATTCTGCTTCCTT
>JAZOQG010000006.1:0-5132 GCA_045656005.1 Clostridia bacterium | reverse complement strand
AAAGATTTTTTGTCTGGATTTTTCCAGGCAATGCAAGGCAAAAACGGAGCTAATACTGACGTATTTGCGAGTATTTTAACAAAGCAGTGACGAAAAAATCCGCCAAAAAACGGGTTCGGATATTAACGTAACTGCTTAAGCACACGGGAATTGAACCCCATGTGCCTTAAACTTAAAAATTTGCAGGATTTTCTGCAGTATTATTGAAAGTTTTCCTTTTAAAACCATATAGGTGCAACTCCCGTGTGCTTAAGCAAATGAATAAAAAACTTTTTTTAATACAAAATAATCATAAACACTCTGCCCCCGCCTGCGGCATAGTGTTATATCAAGAAATGCAGGCAGAAAGGCAAGGGATATTATGAATAAACCTGAAAAAACAAACCAGAACTTAAGCGGCGTAAAATGCGACGTTAAGGAATGTTATTACAATTCCTTGGACTGCGGATGCCAGGCTGCAAAAATCCATGTTTCAACTTGTCAGACATGTGACGGTGTAAAAACAGACTGTGCTACTTTCACACAGAAATAATTAGGTTTATCTTGCATTTGGGTTGTAAAAAATGGTAAATATTTTTTACAACCCAATACATAATTATCTTAAAAATTCAAGCACGGTATCTTCCATTTTAAGTGGCTTGCAGCTTTTTGTAAATCTTACTTCCTTTTTGCAAAGCTCGGATAAAGATGCAGGCACCTGCATTTTTGAAATACCATAAAGTGCTTTTATAACCTCAAACTCATCCTTATATTCTTTTTCTCCCTCAATGGCAGAAAGAACACTCGGGCTGAATTTATATGGGCTTGCAGTAGATGCGATAACAGTTTTGGTGTTGTCACCGCTTTCCTTTTTGTATTCCTCATAAGCATAAATCGCAACCGCCGTATGAGTGTCGGCAACATAAGAATACTTATCAAACACATTTTTAATTGTAGCGAGAGTATCTTCTTCGCTACAGCATTTACCTATCATAATCTCCTTGATGTCAGAAAGAATTTTTTCACCAACATCATATTTTCCGCTCTCTTTAAGACTTTCCATAAAGCCATTGATTTTTTCTTCGTCTTTGCCGCAAATGTCAAACAAAAATCTTTCAAGATTGCTTGAAATAAGAATATCCATTGAAGGTGAAACTGTTACTTTAAACTCTCTGTTTTTATCGTAAACGCCAGTATCAATAAATTCAGTAAGAACATTGTTGCTGTTTGAAGCGCAAATAAACTTGTTAACGGGAAGTCCCATTTTAAAAGCATAGTAAGCCGCTAAAATGTTTCCGAAATTTCCTGTGGGAACAACAATGTTTATTTTTTCTCCTAATTCAATCTCCTCAGTTTTAAGAAGGTCAGCATAAGCAGAGAAATAGTAAACAATCTGCGGAAGAAGTCTGCCCCAGTTTATAGAGTTTGCAGATGAGAGTGAAACTCCGCCGTCTGCCAGTTTTTTGTTCATTTCATCGCTTGTAAAAATTCTTTTTACACCGTTTTGTGCATCGTCAAAATTGCCTTCTACTGCAAAAACCGCAACATTTTCACCTTTTTGGGTAACCATTTGCAATTTCTGAATTTGGCTTACGCCGTCTTTAGGATAGAAAACTGCAATTTTTGTACCTTTTACATCGCAAAATCCCTCAAGTGCAGCTTTCCCTGTGTCACCGCTTGTTGCAACCAAAATAGCGATTTCGTTTTTGTTACCGAGCTTTTCAGAGGATTTTGTTAAAAGATGAGGTAAAATCTGAAGTGCCATATCTTTAAGAGCACATGTAGGCCCGTGCCAAAGCTCAAGAATATGAGCATCTCCCATCTTGTAAAGAGGTGCAATTTCCTCACTTCCGAATTTTTCTGCAGTATATGCGCTATCAACACAGTTTTTGATTTCTTCATCTGTAAAATCCGTCAAAAACTTTCTAAGGATATATTCTGCTCTTTCGTTATAACTTTTCTGGGAAAGGGCTGAAATTTCACTTTCTGATACAGGCGGAAAACACTCAGGCACAAAAAGACCGCCGTCAGGTGCCAAGCCTTTAACAATTGCCCCTGCCGCCGAAACCTTTATATCTTTATTTCGTGTACTGTAATAATTCATTTTAAACTCCCAATATTAGTATCGCTCCCGCTTTTGCGGGAGCGACAACCTTTTTTAGATGGTATATTTTTTAATTCCTTCGCCTATGTCAGCGGGACTTTTGCTTAAAGTCATTAAAACGTTTATGTTATGCTTGTCAGCCAAAGCTGCAACCTTGTCAAGATATGAAGCTATATCTTCATCACTGCCATCGGCAATTTTTGTAATAGAATCAACAAAGATATCTGTTGTATCATAATCCTGAGAAACAACACCGCACAAAAGTCCGTAAAGCTCATCAAAAGAAGTAATTTCGAACTCCGATGTGTCAATCATTCTTATTTTGTAGTTTAAATCGAGAACATGGCGCTTGTTGTTGTTGATAAACACAACCGAGCCGTGGTCTTTTGCCAAAGCAGCCGAAACTCCGTCCAGCATAGCCTTTGTTTTACCGCTACCCTTTTCACCAACAATAACTTTAATCATCTAAATGCATCTCCCTTCAGTTTTGGTTGTGCATATATCCATATGCCTTATATATATCATACTATATATTGAAAATAATTTCAACTAAAATTGCAAAATTTAGTAAATTTTTTTTAAAGTCTTTCAGAAAGTGATTTCGAAAGCTCTTCATATCCTTTTTTACCAAGGAGTGCAAACATGTTTTTCTTGTAGGCTTCAACCCCCGGCTGATTAAATGGGTTAACCCCTAAAATGTAACCGCTTATGCCGCATGCTTTTTCAAAGAAATAAACCATGTTGCCAAGACAATATTCCGAAAGGGCATCAACTTCGAGCAAAAGGTTTGGAACACCGCCGTCACAGTGAGCGAGTACTGTTCCGAGGAAAGCCTTTTGATTTACATAGTCCACACCTTTTCCTGAGAGATAGTTAAGTCCGTCAAGGTCTTTTTCGTCGCTTATAATTTTTATATCCTTTTGAGGATTTTTTACTGAAATAACAGTTTCAAAAAGGTTACGTCTGCCGTCTTGAATGTACTGTCCCATGGAGTGAAGGTCTGTTGAAAAATCAACCGCTGCAGGGAAAATACCCTTTTTGTCTTTTCCTTCACTCTCACCATAAAGCTGTTTCCACCATTCTCCGAAATAATGGAGATTGCTTTCGTAGTTTACTAAAATTTCGGTTGTGTATCCCTTTGCATATAAAGCATTTCTTACCGCCGCATAAAGATAGCAGTCGTTTTCCATAAGATTTTTATTGTCGTAAAGTTTCATGGCATCAACTGCACCCTGCATAAGTGCATCAATGTCAGCACCCATAACTGCAATCGGCAAAAGACCTACTGCTGTTAAAACGGAGTATCTTCCTCCGACGTCATCGGGAATTACAAATGTTTCATAGCCTTCCTCTTTTGACATGGTGAAAAGCGCACCTCTTGCCTTGTCAGTTGTTGCAAAAATTCTGTTTTTGGCGTCTTCCCCGTACTTTTTCTCCATAAGCTCTTTAAAAGCACGAAATGCTATTGCAGGCTCTGTGGTAGTTCCTGATTTTGAAATAACGTTTACTGAAATTTCTTTGTCTTCTACAATTTCAAGAAGTTCAGCGAGGTATGTGGAGCTTATTGAATTTCCTGCAAAATAAATCTGCGGACCTCCACGCTTTGCAGCACTTTTGTCATTGTAAAACGATGTACCGAGCATATCAATTGCCGCTTTTGCACCAAGGTATGAACCGCCGATGCCGATAACCACCAAAACCTCGGAATTTTCTCTTATTCTTTTAGCAGCAGCTTTAATTCTTTTAAATTCTTCTTTGTCGTAGTTTTGTGGAAGGTCTACCCAACCTGTAAAATCACTTCCTGCTCCACTTTTTGTATGAATGGCATCATGTGCTGATAACACACTTTTCTGTAAATTAAAAATTTCTTCTTCGCTCATAAATGAGAGAGCATTTTTGTAACTGAATGATAATTTTGTCATTTCCTGACCCTTTCCCTCACACCGTGAGATTTTATTTATTATTTAAAAGACATACTGCGTGAGCGGAAATCCCTTCGCCTCTGCCCTCATAACCCATTTTCTCAGTTGTTGTGGCTTTAACGCTCACGTCTTCTTTTTCTATGCCGCACACCTTTGCAATTTTCTCCCTCATAAGAGGAATAAATGATGCCATTTTTGGTCTTTGCGCAACAATGGTAGAATCAATATTTCCGATTTCGTATCCGTTTTCCTGAAGAATGTCGCATACTTTTTTCAGTAAAATCATGCTGTCAATATCCTTGTAAGTATCATCAGATGGCGGAAAATGCATCCCGATGTCCCCAAGTGCCGCCGCACCCAGCAAAGCATCAATAATTGCATGAACTAAAACATCCGCATCCGACACACCTGAAAGCCCCATTTCATAAGGGATTTCAACACCGCCAAGTATTAACTTTCTGCCCTTTTCAAGTCTGTGAGCATCATGCCCTATTCCTATACGCATTTAAAAATCCCCGCTTTCAAGTATAGCTTTTGCCAAAATCAAATCAAATTTTGTTGTAACCTTTATGTTTTCTCTCTCACCAGGGCATATATTCACCTTTGCTATTTTTAAAACAAGTGAACTTTCATCTGTTTCTTTGCCGTCTGCATTTTTGTAAGCCTCAATAAGAAGGTCACGCCTGAAGCATTGCGGGGTCTGAATAGCCTTAACTTTTTCCCTGTCAACACCGCCGCAAATAAATTCATCCGAAACTTCTTTAAGCGTATCAACAATATCTGCACAAGGTACACAAGCGCCTTTTTCTTCGGCAACCTTGATGGCATTTTCAATAATCTCTTCGGAAACCAGACACCTTGCCCCGTCATGCACCGCAACCAAGTCATAACCTTCTGCCGCCATAATGCCTTCATAAACTGATTTCTGCCTTGTGTCTCCTCCCGAAACTGTTTTCATAACCTTCGGAAAGTTTTTTGAAATGCTTTTTATTTCCTCGTCAGCCGTAACAACTATTATGGCATCAATAATTTTTGCTTTCTGAAATCTTTCAAGTGTTCTTTCAATAACCTTTTTGTTTCCAACCGAAAGCAGAAGTTTATTTTTATCCCCGCCCATTCTCTTTCCA
>JAZOQG010000005.1:0-35972 GCA_045656005.1 Clostridia bacterium | reverse complement strand
GCCAGTATCTTGCAAAAGGCTTTCCGTTTGCCGCCTCGCTCTGTGCAATTTCGTTTTCATGGTGGGGGAAGATTAAGTCCCTTCCGCCGCTGTGAATATCTATTGTTTCGCCTAAATATTTGTTTGCCATGGCGCTGCATTCTATATGCCAGCCTGGTCTGCCCTTTCCAAAGGGAGAATCCCACGCGATTTCGTCGTCAGTTTTCTGCGCTTTCCAGAGTGCAAAATCCATAGGGTCGCGTTTTCTCTCGTCAACGCCTATTCTTGCACCTGCCTCAAGCTCCTCTAAGGGCTGATGCGAAAGTTTTCCATATTCTTTGAATTTCTTTGTGGAGAAATAAACGTCGCCGTCTACCTCGTAAGCATAACCTTTTTCAACCAAAGTCTTGCAAAGAGTAATAATCTCGTCAATATTTTCAGTAGCTCTCGGATGAACAGAGGCCTTGCAAATCCCAAGTCCTTCCGCATCTTTGAAATACTCTTTTATATATTTGTCTGCAACTTCACCTACCGAAATGCCTTCTTCTCTCGCACGGTTTATCAGCTTGTCATCAACGTCGGTAAAGTTTTGTACAAAAGTTACCTTGTATCCCTGATATTCAAAATAACGGCGGAGAGCATCAAACATAATAAAAGGTCTTGCGTTTCCTATGTGGAAGAAATTGTACACAGTAGGGCCGCAGGAGTACATCTTAACTTCGCCCTCTTTAAGAGGGATAAATTCTTCTTTCTTTCTTGTTAAAGTATTATAAAGTTTCATTGTTATCAACCTTCTTTAAACTTTCTATTTCTTTCTCAAGTGCCTGCAATTTAATCTGCAATTTGCACATTTCCTGCGGAACAGGGTCGGGAATATGTATCTGGTCGAGATTTAAAGGTCTCTTTCCTTCTCTTCTCACAATTCTGCCCGGCACACCAACGCAGGTACTGTTTTCTGAAACCTCGGATAAAACAACTGCATTTGCCGCAATTTTGGCACCGTTTCCAACTTTAAACGGTCCTAAAATTTTTGCACCTGCACCGATTAAAACGTTGTCGCCTATTGTGGGATGTCTTTTCCCTGTGTCCTTTCCCGTACCGCCCAGTGTCACTCCCTGATAAATTGTAACATTGTCGCCGATTTCAGCAGTTTCTCCGATTACAACACCCATTCCGTGGTCTATAAGCAGTCCTCTGCCAATGGTAGCACCGGGGTGAATTTCAATCCCCGTAAGGCTTCTTGCAGCCTGCGAAATCCATCTTCCGATAAAACGCATGCCCCGCGTGTGAAAAAAATGAGACCAGCGGTGAAAAATAACTGCCCAAAGTCCGGGGTAAAGCAAAAACACCTCCAGCCTGTTTCTTGCCGCAGGGTCACGGTCCATAATAGCATTTAAGTCATACCTTAAATTTTTGAACATATACTCCACCCAAAATTTAACTAAGTATATATATTATACAATATAATTTAAAAAATTACAACTGTTTTTTCCTATTTAGAAAGGATAATTTCGTTTCCGACACTAAAATTGCTGCAAAAATCAGAATAAACCCGCAAAGAAGCCTTAAATTTATAGTATCATATCCGAAAATTATTGAAAACAAAATGCCGAAAACCGATTCAAGACTCAGTATAAGAGCAGAGGCTGATGCCGAAGTGTATTTTTGTCCCACCGTCTGCAAAAGAAAACCAAGCATTGTCGGAAAAATTCCAAGGAATATAATTCCCAACCATGAGGACAGCGGTGCATAAACCGGAAAATTCTCCACAGGGAGTGAAGTACACCAGCCAAGCACAGCCGCTACTCCAAACTGCAAAATGGTTATTATTATGGGGTCTTTGTCATTTCCCAAAATGGCAATGGACACAATGTGGCACGCAAAAAAGAAACTGCAAAGGAGTGTGTAAAAATCACCCGCCCCCATTTTCAAATCGCCACGCAGGGAAACAAGCGCCGTTCCCAAAACGCACATAAAAGCCGCAACAAAAGAATAAATCCCAGGATTTTTCTTCTTTATTGCCCAGAATAAAAACGGCACAATAACGCAGTAAACCGAAGTTAAAAATGCACTTTTTCCAGGGGTAGTGTCTGCGGCACCAAAGGTCTGTGCACTATAAGCCAAAAAAAGCATAACCCCTATTATAATGCCGCTTATAAGTGTCTTTTTATCTGTTTTTTTAAGCTTTCCAAAAAAACATATGGAAAGAAGTATAAACGCAATAGTAAAACGCAATGCAATAAGTGTAAGCGGCTGAAAAATATCCACCGTGTTTTTAACAACTATAAACGCATAGCCCCATATTATTGTTGCCGCAAAAAGGGCAATTTTAGAAAGAAAAACTTTATCTTTAAGCATATCAAAACTCCTTCCGCACAATTATACATTTTTTTTATGAAAAAGTCAATTAAATCAGACAAAATATTGTCAAATCTGTGTATTTATCCAAAATTTTGCCAGAGTGTTGCATTTTATCTATGAAAGTGATATACTTTGAATTAAATTAAATAAAGGAAGTGTTTTTTTTGAAAGAGTTTTTAAAACGTAAGGACATTGTTTTTTCATTCAAACGCTATTTTATTGATGCACTTGGTGCAATGGCGCAAGGCCTTTTTGCATCACTTTTAATCGGCACAATTTTGTCAACCATCGGTCAGCAGTTCGGACTTGACGCTTTAATCACCGTTGGAAACTATGCAAAAGGTGCACAAGGGGCTGCAATGGCAGTAGCAATAGGCTATGCCCTAAAATGCCCTCCCCTCGTTCTTTTCTCCTTAACAAGTGTGGGCATTGCGGCAAACGAGATGGGCGGCGCAGGCGGTGCCTTTGCAGTATTGATTATAACAATAGTGGCATCAGAACTAGGAAAAGCAGTTTCAAAGGAAACAAAACTTGATATACTCGTAACTCCTATCGTAACCATTTGTTCAGGAATACTTTTGGCAATGGTAATTGCAGGACCTATCGGTGTAGGCGCAAGCGCAGTCGGAAATCTCATTATGTACGCAACAAACCTTCATCCGTTCCTTATGGGAATTATAGTGTCTACGGTTGTGGGAATTGCACTTACTCTCCCCATTTCAAGTGCGGCTATATGCGCAGGCCTTTCTCTTACAGGACTTGCAGGCGGTGCAGCACTTGCAGGCTGCTGTGCACAGATGGTAGGCTTTGCAGTTATGAGCTTTAAAGAAAACGGCTGGGGTGGACTGCTTGCTCAGGGCATCGGCACAAGTATGCTCCAGATGGGTAACATCTGCAAAAATCCAAAAATATGGATTGCCCCCATTTTGACATCTGCTATTATGGGACCGATTTCAACATGCGTGTTTAAACTTGAAATGAATGGTGCTCCCGTGTCATCAGGTATGGGAACTTGCGGTCTTGTAGGTCAGATAGGTACATATACGGGCTGGATTTCAGACGGTATCGCCATAGGCGCGTTTCATTGGATTGGAATGCTTTTGACTCACTTTGTTCTGCCTGCCATAATCTGCCTTGTACTTGGAATTGCATCCAGAAAACTAGGCTTAATAAAAGAAAACGACTTAAAACTTAATCTTTAACGGCTTGATAAAATGCACAGATCACACAAAGGCAATATGATAAAAATTATTTATCTGTACACAATATTTTTATAGTAAAATACGAAAGGAATTCGATTATCGAATTCCTTTTTGTTTTTATGCCTTTGTGTTATAAACGAAATTTCCCTCTCGAAGTATCTCATACACCTTCGGAGAAATTTCGTTCATTCTGCACTATTTTCTCTTCGCCTTGCATGTTTCTTTTTTATATTTCCTTATTTTTTACAATTTCTAAAAATGCTTTAGCCGCCTTTGAAAGCGGCTGATTTTTTGCAAAAGCCGCACCAACGGCTCTTGAAGGAAGCGGTGGCAATATATTTAGTTTCTTAACCTTTCCGCTTTCAATACTTTCCCTCGAAAACTCCTCAACCACACAGGAAACCCCAAGATGAATTTCCGCAAAACGCAAAAGAAGGTCGTGTGCGGCAATTTCCATCTGCGGCACAATTTCTATTCCCATTTCACGGAAATTCTTGTCAACATATCGTCTTGACGAGGAATTTTTTTCGAGAAGCACCAATGGAAGGTCAGCTGTTTCCTGCCATGTGTAGCTTTCCTTTTCTTCAAAATCTCTTCCGCAAACAAAAATATCGTGAATTGTAAGACATGGCAAAATTTCTATTTCTTCATCCTCCCACGGTAAATTTACAAAAGCCAAATCTGCCTCACCGTCTTTTACCATTTGGAGCATATGAGAAGAATATGAATTTGCCATTTCAATTTTTATTTCAGGATAAATTTTGTGAAATTTTTCAAGATAGGGCATCAGAAAATGGCTTGTTATCGTGTCACCTGCGGCAATTTTAAGTTCGCCGCTTTCAAGGTGCATAAGTCTTAAAAGCATAGCTTCGCCCTGCTCTATCGAAGCCATTGCCGCCTCAACCTTTGAATAGAGAACTTCTCCTTCCTTTGTAAGCGACACTCCTCTTCTTGAACGCACAAAAAGCTCTGTCCCCAAATCACTTTCTAAAAGAGATATGCATTGAGATATGGCAGATTGGGAAACATATAAATGCTCAGCCGCTTTGGAAAATGATTGAAATCTTGCAGTTTCATAAAAAACTCTGTAATAGTCAAGCTTGGTTTTCATACATTAATCTCCATTTCGCCGCTCCGCATTGGCACAAATATTAATTTAATCTTCCTCTTTCACGCGGAGCGAAGGAATGAAAGAGATTAATATGCGCATGTGCGTTTCGGCATAAGCCTAAAATTTCGCACGCGTAATCAAATCCGCCGGAGGCTGCTAATGCAAAAGCTTCTTTTGCATTAGTTCCCCTTATAATGGTTGTAAGTATTATCTATTTTACTTATGGTTATATTTGTATTATAATAGTAAAGTAACAAAATGTCAACTAGGAGGTTGATTAAAAATGAGAAAAACAGGAACAATTTCAAGAGGTGTACGTTGCCCGATTATAAGAGAGGGTGACGATTTAACTTCTATCGTAGTAAAAAGTGTTATTGAAGCGGCAGAATGTGACGGCTTCGACCTTCGTGACCGTGACGTTGTTGCAATCACAGAATCTGTTGTTGCAAGAGCGCAGGGAAACTATGCATCCGTTGATGCAATTGCAAAAGATGTCCGCACAAAGCTCGGTGGCGAAACAGTAGGTGTTATAGCTCCGATTCTCAGCCGTAACCGTTTTGCTATATGCCTTCGCGGCATCGCAAAAGGTGCTAAGAAAATTGTGCTTATGCTTTCATACCCAAGTGATGAGGTTGGAAATGCACTCGTTTCTTTGGACCAGCTTGACGAGGCAGGCATAAACCCATATTCCGATGTTTTGTCAGAAGAAAAATACCGTGAGCTTTTCGGCGCAAACCCGCATCCTTTCACAGGTGTTGATTATGTAAAATATTATGGCGACTTAATCCGTGAGTGCGGAGCCGAGGCGGAAATTGTTCTCGCAAATGACCCGCGCGCAATTCTTTCATACACCAAAAACGTTATAAACTGCGACATTCACACACGTGCACGCACAAAACGCATTCTGAAAGCGGCTGGTGCTGAGAGAGTATTCGGTCTTGATGATATTATGAACGAAAGTGTTGACGGAAGCGGATTTAACTCACAGTACGGTCTCCTCGGTTCAAACAAATCAACAGAGGACACAGTAAAACTTTTCCCGCAGGAATGTTTTGATTTGGTTTATGATATTCAGAATCAGTTTAAAGCAGAAACTGGAAAAAATATTGAAGTTATGGTTTATGGTGACGGTGCTTTTAAGGACCCCGTAGGAAAAATATGGGAGCTTGCAGACCCGATTGTTTCCCCTGCATACACAAAAGGTCTTGAAGGAACACCAAATGAGCTTAAACTTAAATACCTTGCAGATAACGATTTTAAAGACCTTAAGGGTGAAGAGCTTAAATCAGCTATTGAAAATGCAATCCGTTCAAAGAGCAATAACCTTGTTGGCAATATGGCTTCACAGGGAACAACTCCCCGCCGTATAACTGATCTTATCGGTTCTCTCTGTGACCTTACAAGCGGTTCGGGTGATAAAGGTACACCTATCGTACTTGTTCAAGGCTATTTTGACAACATGACCGACTAACTGGAATGTAAAAAAGTTTAGACCACATAAAGCAAAGAATAACAAACTTTTGTTTGTGCATAACATTTTAAATCTAAATACGAAAGGAATCCAAAAGCGGATTCCTTTTTTGTTTTATACCTTTGTGTTATAAATCATTTTCCAAATCTTATTCTTGGTGTCATTAAAGCAGTACCATTTTTACCGTCCATAATTTTATACTGCGGGTCTTCACCTTCAATATAATATGTTCTTTCCATAAAAGGAGTGTCCAGGGCATTTGCAAGTGTTATACCGAGATTGTTTTTTGATATAGTCTGATCAATAATTCCGCCACTATCCCATCCTTTATGTAGCTTTAAAGCAGAGAAAAGCGTGAAGTACCCATCAGGATATCCGCCTCTTTGCAAAGCTAGTGGTTCATAACCTAAAATCTTTACAATTATTTTTGCCGCCTCGTAATGTGTGATGTTTTCATCGGGATTAAATTTGCCGTTTTCGTCTCCGCAAATAATCCCTTCTTCTTTCATAACACTTATATATCCGCTTTCAGGATGAGTGAGAGGCACATCGGGAAATGGCTCTGCCTCTGCCTTTACTTCCCCATCTTCAAATTTCATAATTTCATAAGCCGCTTTGGTAAACTGAGCTCTTGTCATAAAAGTACCGTCTGCAAAATCTTCACGAGTAGCATTTTGAAAAATGTTAAATTCGTTTAAGGTATTTATCTGCTCCTCAGAAATATCAGCCGCAGATGCCGAAACCCCTAAAAAAACTACTGTGAGTAATGATGCTAAAATCTTTTTCATATGTAATCTCCCTTCAAAATAAATGCAGCTGCATATTTATTATAAACCAATTTGGTTTATTTGTCAATATACCAAATTGGTTTTATATATAATGGTTACAATAATATAAAGGAGTAACCGATATGTATAAACGAATACGAGACCTTCGCGAGGACAGGGACTTAACCCAAAAAGAGGTTGCAAAAATTTTAAACTGCACCCAGGTGTGCTACTCACGTTATGAGCTTGGAACACGGGATATCCCCACCGATGTCTTAATAACTCTCGCAAAATTTTATAACGTTACAACAGATTATATCCTCGGTCTGTGTGATTAATTTTCAGAAATTCTTTCCCCTTCAAAATAAACCTCTAAAAGCTTTGAATTAAAGTTTATGGGGTCGCCGTCAAAAATCAGTATATCGGCATCTTTGCCCTCTTTTATAGAGCCTACCCTATCTTCAATTCCTATGCTTTTTGCAGGGTTTATGGTAATTGCACGAAGTGCCGTGTCATTTTTTATGCCATGACGTGCGGCAATTTGTGCACAAAGGAGCAAGTCACTTTGAGGGATTTCGGGGTGGTCGCAAATAATAGAAAATTCAATGCCTTCTTTTTCAAACACAGTCAGAGTGTCCAAAGTTTTATTAAGAAGCTCAAGTTTTGACCTGTCACCCATTATAGGACCAAGACAGAAAAACGCATCTTCTCCCTTTAGCTCATCCGCAATTAAATGCCCTTCCGTGCAGTGGTCAAGTGAAATTTTAAGAGAAAACTCTTTTGCTATTCGAAGGGCAGTAAAAATATCGTCTGCACGGTGGCAATGCGCTTTCATTATCACCTTTCCGTCCAAAACCTTTTTAAGCGCCTCCATTTTAAGGTCAAAAGGCTTACCCGTGTATTCCTTTGCCCTGTAAAGCTCTTCTCTTATTAAAGCGGCAGTTTTCATTCTTGTTCTGATGCTGTCACCATGGCAAGTTTTTGTGTTTTCGCCGAAAGCAAATTTCATTGCCGCATCTTCTTTTATAACCATCTTGTCAATTCTTTTGCCATAAGTTTTCATTGCAACAAACATGCCTGCAATGGGATTTGTGCTTCCGGGTCCCGTTACAACTGTTGTAACGCCTGCGGAAAGTGCCTCACTAAAATATCTGTCTCTCGCGTTAGTGCCGTCAATCGCACGAAGATGAGGGGTTACAAGTTCGCTTCTTTCATTTAAGTCGCTTTGCCCTGCTGTCCCTCCGTCACCGCAAAGTCCAATGTGTGAATGTGCATCAACAAACCCCGGAGCCGCACATTTTCCTTCAAAATCCAAAACCTCTCCGCAAAATGCGTCAGGGTAATCCCCCTCACCCACTTCACTTATTTTTTTGCCGTCAGTTACTATGTAAC
Organism: Clostridia bacterium; assembly: GCA_045656005.1. Taxonomy (GTDB): domain Bacteria; phylum Bacillota; class Clostridia; order UMGS1883; family UMGS1540; genus JAZNQN01. Next base: position 27,689 of record JAZOQG010000005.1, on the reverse strand, counting down.
CTTTTGGGATAACTTCACCCTCGCAAGTGTAAATTTTTAAATTTTTAAAGAGCTTCATTTTCTATCTCCCCTAAAATTTCTCTGTATATTTCCATTCCTCCAAAGGCATTAATTGCAGTAAGCAACTCTTTTGCACTGATGCGTGCAGGCGCTCCTATTTTCTTTGCTAAAAGCTGGCGCTTTTGTCTGCTTTTTTCTCCTCCGGTTATTCCATCAAGATAAAATTCCGTAGCGGTAACAGGTATAATTTCTTTTTTTTCTCCGTCACAGCCTGCATTTTCCAAAGCTGAAATTATAGTTTCTTCATCAATTCCTTCAACGCCTAAAAGCCCTTCTTTAGATGGCTTCCTTTTTCTCTTTTCCTTTCCTTTGACATCAGGAATAAAAGCCTGAAGCACTTCACCTTCGTGTATAATGCCTTTTATAAAGTTGCGGATTAAAAAACCCGCTCTGTCAGAATCTGTTAAAATCACAATTCCGCACTCTTTGGCAAGTTTTTTGATATATTCCTGCTTTTCAAGATTTCGGAATATGTCAAACCCGTCACACTTTATTATATTTGCATCTAAAAATGAAGAAAGTTTTATTTTGTCATAAGTTCCTTCAACGATAATTGCCTGTTTAAATTTCTTCAAAACTATTATTTGGGGCGGGATTCCTCCCGCCCAATCCTTTCTTATTCAGTTTCTATCAAACCATAATATCCGTCTTTTCTCTTATAAACTATATTGTTTTCATCCGTTTCGGAATTTTTAAAGAGGAAAAACGTGTGCCCTATTAAATTCATCTGGAGTATTGCCTCTTCAGGACTCATGGGCTTTATGTGATATTTTTTTGTTTTAACAATTTTAAATTCCTGCTCCTCTTCGTCTTTTTCGATAAGAGGCAGGCTGTCAAAAGCACTTTGTTTGAGCTTTTTCTCAAGGCGTGTTTTATTTTTTCTTATCTGCCTTTCGATTATATCACATGCTCTGTCAAGTGCGGCATACTTGTCTGCTGCGGCTTCCTCACCGCGGTAAATCATGTTTCCGCAGAAAATTGTAACCTCAACCTGAGCCTGATTTTTTAAGGCAGTATAGGTTACATTCGCCATTTCGTCATCCCCGAAAAACCTGGAAAGCTTTGAAAGCCTTTTCTCTGTTTCCTTACGGATGTCCTCTGTCATGTCAATTTTTCTTCCTGCTACGATAACCTTCATACTAACACTCCTTTTATATTAAGTTTTACGACTCTTCATCAAACCCCACTTTATCTTTCAGAATGTAAAGCGGTCTCTCCTTGCACTCCTCGTAAATTCTGCCTATATATTCACCGAAAATTCCCATAAAAATCAAAATTATGCTATCGGCACCAAGGTCTATGAAAAAAGGAAAAGCAGATGCCCCTTGTCCCATAAAAATCTTTGCCGGAAGATATATAAAATCTCCTAAAAGCAATGTCCCTCCTATATAAAAAGGCATTTTCAAAGGTGTGTAGGAAAATGATGCAATGCCGTCGATTGCAAGGCGAAGCATTTTTTTAAGAGAATACTTTGTTTCCCCTGCCAGCCTTCCTTGTCTTATATATTCGACACTGCAACTTGAAAATCCTGCATAACTTACAAGACCTCTTACATATCTGTTATTTTCCTTCATTGAGCGAAGTACATCGCACACTCTTTTGTCAATAAGCCTAAAGTCTCCCGTGTCAACGGGAATATCAACATTTGTTATAATTTTCAGAATGCGGTAGTAGGCTTTAGCAGTAAACTTTTTAAAAAAGGTTTCTTTTTCTCTTTTGAGCCTTTTTCCATAAACAACCATGTACCCTTCCTTCCACTTTTCAACCATTTGAGGAATAAGTTCGGGAGGGTCCTGCAAATCCGCATCAATTACTATGACTGCATCACCAGATGAATAGTCCATACCTGCAGTAATTGCAGTCTGATGCCCGAAATTGCGTGAGAAATTTATAAGTTTTATGCGTTTCTCTTTTTCTGCAATCTCTCTTGCTAAAATTTCGGTCTTGTCACGGCTTCCGTCGTTTACCAAAACGATTTCCCATTCCTCGCCCACACTTTCCAAAACAGTTGAAAGCCTTTTTGTGCATTCTTCTATAACACATTCCTCATTGTATAAAGGAACTACAACTGAAATCATTTTAATTCCTCCTAATTCTTATAATAGAAAACCCATCCTTCAAACCAGCGAAGCACATTTTCGATATATTCTCCCTTGACTTCAAGTCCTGACAAAATCGGATAAAACATTACGAAAAGCACGGCAGACAAAATTATTAAGGCAATGGGAAGTATAATCCACTTTTTGTTTTTTTTCATAAGAATTTTAAACCATGCACCCATTGCTAAAATTATAAACGGAACAGACGCAAAATAGTGATAAATGAAAACTATTCTGCCCACAAAAACCCATGGAATATACTGGGAAAGATATCCTATCGACAAAAACTTTTCAGCATTGTCTTTTTTGAGCTTTAACAAAAGTGCTAAAACTGCAAGCGTTCCAATCCACCACACGGCAGGATTTCCCATGGAAACAATGCTCGATGCCATCCCCTCTGCCATGCCTTCTGCGGCACCGTAGTACCATATAGGTCTTGTCATTAAGGGCCATGTGTACCATGGGCACTGGAAAGGGTGAGTTGCCTCAAGGCCCGAGTGGTAAGAAAACATATAGCTTTGGTTTTCAGCAAATATTTCAAGTGCACCTCTTCCTCTGTCCGCCGAAAAATAAGGTGTATAAGATGCAAAATAAATTATAAACGGAATTATAACAAAGAAAAGTACACACCAAAGACTGGTTTTAATAAAATTTTCCTTTCGCTTTGATAAGGTTATAAAATAAATAACAGCAAGTCCCGCACCCGCATAAGCACAAATCCATTTTGTTGCAATTCCGAGTCCGAAACTTATTCCGCAGGCAAAAAGAACAAGAAGTGATTTTTCGTATGGAAGTTCCTCTTTCGTACTGTCAAAAAAGATGTACATAAAATAATACATCAGCATTATAAAGAAGACGGAGAATGAATCTATTGTTGCAATCCTCGTCTGGGCAAAGTGCATAAAATCAAAGGAAATGAGAAGTGTAACGACAGTTGCAATAAAGGAATTTTTAAATATTCTTTTGCCCAGAAGATACATAAGCGGAATCATTAAAATTCCGCAAATGTTGCCCATTACCCTCCAACCGAACGGATTCATGCCAAAAATTCTTATACCGACTGAAATTATAAGTTTTCCAAGCGGTGGATGCGAAATCTCGTAAGGATAAATGTTTTCTGCGTTTTCGTAAGCCGTTCTCGCATGGTATATCTCATCAAAATATGTTCCGTTTTTGTAGGTGGGATATGCGGGAACTTTTCCCTGCTCATCAAAAAGCTCAGGATGTGCGGAAGTATTTACTGAAATCACATTGTTCTCTTTGTCAAGCAGTGCCAACTCATAAATTTCGAGTGCATCATTTCCTTCGCAGGTAACTTTAAAAAACCTCGCTTTTTCAGAAAGGGGGACACTTTGCCATGTAAAGCAGTAACCCGTTTCACTCTCTGTAATTTTTGACCACTGCTCCCCGTCATCGGAGCAATAAATTTTAAAATTTCCTTTGCCGAGACCCTCAAAATACATAAGCCTTTCGGCTTCAATTTCGTCATTTGAGGAAAGAACCGTGCTTATAGTAACACTTTCGCCATCACCTTTCGCCTTTGTGTAGGGTAAGGTCTTGTCCCCTAAATTTATGAAAGACAAAATGGCATACAAAATAGTTATAATCGCCATTATAAGAATGTCGATGCGAGTTATTTTTTTATTTTCCTTCATGCCTGCCACCTCTTATAAATCCATATACTGCCGCAAAAATAACTAATGCGCACGTTAAAATGCTTCCCGTTATAAAATAAACATCATTCGGCTGACAATGGGCTTGCCCCAAAGTGTTAAGATAATAAACATAACCCACATTTATATACTGGGAAAGTGTTACTCCCAGAAATATTAGAAATGTTTTAAAGTCACCGCCCATTACCGCTGCCGCAAGAAAAAGTGCCATTGCGGGGTAAAGATACCTTTCGTGCATGTCGCTTGAAAGCATGAAAATAAGGGATATAAGTATTGCCGCCGTGTAAAAAAGTTTTTCTTTTTTTCTGGCTTTTAAATAGAATACTCCCGTCAGCAAAACCGAAAATATAATACCAAGATTGCCCCACGACTTAAAACTTAAAGAAAAAACTTTTTCTGCATTTGACGCAAGATTTTTCCCCATTGCTCCGAAAAGATTAAATGCGTTTAAGCTCGCATAAGGGTACTGAGTAGTTGTGCTTTGGTAAAGGGATAAAAGTTTCCATGGAGATGCAAACGGAAGTGCAACCAAAAAAGCTGTGAAAATCCCAAGTAAAATACACTTTATAAAAGTCAGGAAAAGCCGCATATTTTTTGTTTTCATAAACTTTTCCAAAAGAACGAATAAGAAAAGGGGTGCAAACATTACGGCCTGCATTTTAACTGTCAGGCAAATTCCGAACAAAATTGCACTTTTGTAGTATTTCTCTTCGCAGAGAAAGTAAAGTGTCAAAAGCATCAAAAGTGTAAATATGCTGTCCACCTGCCCCCATACGGCACCGTTTAAAACTGCGGCGGGACTTAAAAAATACATTGTTGCTCCTATTGCTGAAACCGAGTGGCTTTGATGTTTTCTGCCGAATTTGTAAATAAAAACCCCAATAAGAATATCGCAAATTATTGAAGGCAATTTTAAAAGAGAAACAAAAAAAGCAGTGCTCATATCAGGAAACAATTTTTCAATAACACCCAAAAAACCAAGTATATAAAGATATCCGGGCGGGTAATCGCACCATGTATTTTCATAGAAATTCCATGGTAATTGTTCTGCCGCCGTCATCGCCCAACTCATAAAACAGTTAATGTCAACCTGATAACCCTTCGAGGTAAAAGAAAGAATTACTCTTAATATGATTGCAAAGACCGAAAAAATTATAATTTCTCTTTCACTTTTTCTTTGGGAAATATCACTTTTTCCCTGACGCGAAAAGTATTCAAAAAAAATGAATGCCAGATATATCAGAAATGATACTGTCCACATAATTTGACTCCCAATTTTAAAAAATATCCTAACATTTGTATTATAATACAAATGTTAGGATATTGTCAACTACGGTATGTCAATTATAACACTTCTCTTAAAGCATTAATATCGCTTATCAGATTTTCTTCTGCACTATCCTTTGTAAACTCAACCAAAATGCTAAAATCCGTGTCCTTGTAATCTTCAAACATAGCCTTTACACGGTCTTTGATATCCTTTATAAGGAGATACCCTTCGGCAGGCACATAATTTTGAACATGAAAAATTCCTGAAAGGTAAGGGGCCATAGCTTTAAGGTCGGCTTTATTTTCCTCAACGCTTTTAAGTTGCGGCTGCCAGTGGGTTTTAACATTTTCGCGGTCAATGGCTTTTATAAAGTTTATGGCACTTTCTGCAGTTTCTGTAAGTGAATTATGGTGATATTCAAAGCTGATTACTATACCTGCCTTTGCGGCCTCGTCAGCCATTTTTCTTGTATTTTCAACAAGTATGTTAAAATATTCGTCATCACAATTTGCGGGCGACTTTTCACCTGCCCACACACGGATTGCTGGTGCCCCAAGTGCTTTTGCAATTTCTACATCTTTCATGCATTCAGCTTCATTTTCAAGGTTACAATATGCACCAAGTGAACAAATTCCAATGCCATATTCTTTTGAAAGTTTTTTAATTTTTTCTGCGTTTTCGCAGTTTCCCGCATGACCTTCCGAAACGCCCCATTCAATGCACTCTACTCCTGCTCTTTTTGCGCTTTCAAAGGTTTCTTCAATGCTTTTCGCTCTGAAGGTTAATGAAGTCATTCCAAATTTCATTATTTCAAGCCCTTTCTGTAAACTTCCTCAATAGTGGCAATAATCTTTTTACCATACTCACCATCAGGACAAACGCTTTCTTCCCCACGGATAAGTTTTGCAAATTCCTGAAGCTGATATGTGAAAGCACCTTTGTATTTTTTAGTATATTCAAAAGGTCTGAACTCGCCGAACTGCTCATCGCAGATTTCAAGAGAACCATTTTTAAATTTCAAAGCGCCCTTTGTAAAGAAGAAGGTTGCATCATTGGACTTAAATGGTGCATAACCGCTGAAAGTAATTGATGCAGGCACACCGTTTGCAGTAGCATAAATCTGTGCATGACCTTCAACATCATCATCAGTCGCAAAATTTCCGCAAACTGCATTGATGTTTTCAAAATTATCACCCACAACATAAGCGAGCTTGTCAAGTGCGTGCGCACCAAAGTTCATACAGATTCCGCCGCCTGAAAGTTTTTTAGTTAAAAACCAACGTGGTCTTGTCGGGAGAAAATAAGGCTCGTTTCTTACTTCCGTAACCATAGTAAGCTCACCCAAAGTCTTATTTTCAGTATATTCTTTTATAACCTGCATCGCAGGGATATAGCGCATAACATGCCCAATAGCAAGCTTTTTGCCGCTTTTCTTTTCAGCTTCCAACATTTTTTCGCATTCTTCCACTGTGTTTGCCATAGGCTTTTCACAAAGAACCGAAATTCCTTTTTCGAGGCAGAAAACAGTAGCTTCACAATGTAGAAAATGAGGGAGATTGATTATAACTGCGTCAAGCTCTTCCTTTTCGCACATTTCCTTGTAATCAAGGTAGCAGGGAACGCCCTGTTCTTTTGAAACGGCTTTCGCCTTTTCTTCGTTAACTTCCGCAACAGCCGTGAGAATGAAATCATCACACTCTTTGAGTGCGGCAAAATGTGTTGCTGCAATTATGCCTGTACCAATCATACCAAGTTTAAACATTAATATTTACCTCCGCGCTCCTCAAAGTGAGTAGGTTTGCCAAGGGCTCTGCCGCCGTCTTTTATCCACTGAGCCTGCCATTTAATAAGTGTTGAGGCAGTAACTGAAGGGTAGCCGAAAGTATCAAGCATTTTACCTGCGTTAGCAATGTAGGAAACACCGCTTTCTTCTCCGCAGTATATAGGCTCTTTGCCAAGGAGTGCACCAAGTTCTTCTGCAACTGCTTTTACAGAAAGAATTTCAGGACCTGTAACGTTCATAATTTCAACGTCCTCGCTTGCATGTAAAAGTCCGCGGATTGCAATTTCGTTTGCACTTCCCTGCCAGATAATGTTAAATACAGGTGTTGTAATGCTTATAGGTGTTCCGCTCATAATTTTTTCAGCAATATCGTAAAGTACACCATAACGAAGGTCAACTGCAAAGTTTAATCTGTACATAAATATTTTTGTGCCGAAGGTGTGAGCCGCATATTCGAATGAACGCTCACGCGCAAGACAGCTTGTAGCATATTCGCCGATAGGCTCAACTCTTGTTGTTTCTTTGCAACCGCCACTGTGGTTAGGAACGAGCGGGTAAATGTTGCCTGATGAGAATACTACTATTGATGCACCCTTAAATTTTTCGCAAACGTGTGCAGGAAGTGTGGAGTTCATGCCCCATGTCTGCCATTCGTTTCCGTATGTACCGAATTTTCTGCCTGCCATGTAAATTACATTTTTAACATCAGGCAAGGCATTAAGCTGTGCTGTGTCTTGCAAATCGCATTTAATAATGTCAACACCGTTGTCGGTTAAAAGTTTTGTAGCAATCTCGTCAGTAAAACGTGAAACTGCGATAACCTTCTTGTCAATTCCTGCCGCCTTTACTGCGTTTTTGCAGAGAAGAGAAAGAGTAGGTCCCATCTTTCCGCCTGCACCCAGTATCATGATGTCGCCGTCAATTTTTTTAATATCTTCGATAAGCTCCGCTGACGGGGTTGTCAGCATTTCATTTAATTTATCCTCTGTCCACATATTTGTTTCCTCCTTTAAATTACATGTTCTGCCATTTACTGAGATTTGCTTTTACAAACTCATCGTCTGTAAGATGGGGGTACATTTTACATACTCTTGTAAGCTCTTCTGCCTGACCTTTTGAAAGTTTTTCATCGGGATTTAAACAACGAGTGCTTTTCATAAGTCCCTGACGATATAAAACTTCGTGAACACCTGCAATGGCACCTGCAAAGTTGTTTGCGGTGTCAAAAACTGCGGCATTAGAATCTGTAACCTGCGCAGCAAGTGTTAAAAGCTCGTCAGTAGCTTTTGCACCCTTAACCTTTTTAAAGAGGTCGCAAACTGTCTTTGTCCAAACAGACCAATGACCAAGCAAGCCTCCGTCAAAGCCTCTTTCAATTTCTTTGCCGTCAACTGTGAATTTATATTTTGTAAGAAGGTCAACAACGATATTATCGTCATTGCCTGTGTAAAGACCGATTTCATTGTTTCTTGAAGAAAGTGCAACCGCTCTTACAACATCTACAGTGCTGTAGCGGTTAAATGATGCACATTTGATTGCAACAACGTTTTCAATTTCGCAAATCTGCTTCCAATAATCAAAGTTTAAAACTCTGCCGCCGCAAGCTGTCTGCAAATAGAAACCGATTGTAGGCATAATGGCTGCAACTTTTTTAGTTCTTTCGATAAGATAAGCATCATCTTTGTCAGCGAGACCGCCGGGGCTTAAGAGCACTGCATCAAAGCCATGCTTTTTAGCAATTTCTGCTTCCGCAGTTGCCTGTTCGATAGGTCCGCAAACACCGCAAACACGAACAATAGTTTTTCCTTCTCTTGCCTCAAATTTATTGATTTCATCTTCTGCAATAGCCAAAACGGGCTCAAAGAGATTATACTGAGGGTCACGGATTTCAAACTGTGTTGTATGTACTGCAATTGCAATACCGCCTACACCTGCATCAAGATAGTAGCGGCAAAGCACCCTCTGGTTTTCTTCGTTAAATGTTCCGTCATCGTTAAGTGTAAGCGGTATAGCCGGAATTACAGTACCGCCCTTCAAAATTTTAATAGCTTCTTCTCTCATAAATCATAACCTCCGTATAAAAATAATAAAGGTAACTAATCAGTTACCTTTATTTTATCACTATTTAAATATAATGTCAATACTTATTTTGTATTTCGCATTTTTCTTCTCATTCGGTTTAAGTGTCTTTCAAAACTTCCGCCGTTTATAAATTCCGCCAGAACATATTGTTCCATAACAGGAACCGTGCATGAGAACATGCTCATTTTTTTGTCATATTCCGCCATAAGATGAGGAGGCAAAATCATGTAACCCATTCTCATTGATGGCGAAAGGCTTTTTGAAAAGGTGTTAATGTAAATAATGTTTTCATGATTTCTCATGGAATAAAGAGTTTCAATAGGGTTTCCGGGAATAAAAAATTCGCTGTTAAAATCGTCTTCAACAATATATTTTCCTTCCTCCGCCCATTTTAAATACTCGCTTTTTTTAGCAATGGAAGTTGTAATGCCAGTAGGATAGCTTTGAAACGGAGTTACATGCAAAATGTCAGCCTCGCTTTTTGAAAGTGCTTCGCTTTTTATGCCGTCATCTCCCATAGGAAGCTTTAAAACTTTTGCTCCTGCACCTTTGTAAACTGCTTCAATCTGCGGATAAGAAGGGTCCTCAATCCCGAAAAGGTTGTCTCTGCCGAGTATTTTTACAACTGTTTCATAAAGCTGTTCAGCACCGGAGCCTATAATTATCGAATCGGGGTTTGCCATCATACCGCGGTACCTTAAAAGATATCTGGAAATAGCATTGCGAAGATGAGGCATTCCCTTTCCCGGAGACTTTACGAAAAGGCTCTTTCCTTTTTCTGAAAGCACCTTTCTCACAGTGTAGCACCACACGGAGTATTCAAAATCGTCATCTCCATTATCAAAGCCTTTTTCCGAAAGCGGGATAAAGCGAAACGGAGCATCAACTCTTTTCATTGAGCACTCCTCAGAATATCCCACGTAATAACCGCTTCTCTCCTGAGGCATAATATACCCTTCGTCAGAAAGCATACCGAGTGCCTTTTCAACTGTTATAACACTGCACCCGTTCATATCCGCCAAAACTCTCTTTGAAGGGAGCTTCGCCCCAGGCTTATATTCACATGCTAGTATTTTGTTTTTAATTTTTGTGTAAAGTGTCAGGTATTTTTTCTCTTTCATCTGGTTATATAAAAAACTCCTTTTTTGACTATTTTAATAATATCATATTTATATTATAATGCAGATAGAAAAAAATGTAAAGGGGTTTTTTAAATGGATTATAAAAGAATTTTAACTATTCAGGATATTTCCTGTGTTGGACAATGCTCCCTGACTGTCGCACTTCCCATAATTTCAGCATGCTCAGTTGAGTGCTCAGTTTTGCCGTCAGCAGTCCTTTCAACTCACACCGCAGGTTTTTCGGGTTATACCTTCCGCGATTTGTCTGACGATATGCCCTCTATTAGAAAGCATTGGGAAAAAGAAGGAATAAAATTTTCTGCAATATACACAGGCTACCTCGGAAGCGAAAAGCAGGCAGATTATGTAGCTGACATTTTTGAAAGCACCATCGAAAACGGTGGCGAGATATTTGTTGACCCTGCCATGGCAGACGGCGGAGCGCTCTACCCAGGCTTTGACGAAAATTATGCGAAAGCTATGACAAGGCTTTCCCAAAAAGCAGATTACGTTATCCCCAATATAAGCGAAGCGTGCTTTATGACAGATGTTCCCTATAAAGAAGAATATGACAGAGAGTATATCGACCTTCTTTTGGAAAAACTTACTGCAGTCGGTTGCAAAAATATTATACTCACAGGCGTTTCATATGAAAAAGGGAAAACAGGGATTGCCATTTTGGAAAACGGCGAATATTCATACTATGAACATGAGTTTTTAAATGGCAGCTGCCACGGAACGGGTGATATTTACGCATCAGCATTTGTCGGCGCAAAGGTACGGGGAAAAAGTGCATATGAGGCGGCAAAAATTGCGGCAGATTACACAGTAGAGTGTATTAAAGCCACAATGAAACTTGACGGTCATACTTATGGCGCCGCATTTGAACTTGCAATTCCAAAACTTATACAGTTAATTAAATAGTTTATTTGCATTTTAAAAGGGAGTGTAAAAAAACTCGTTTTTTTACACTCCCTTTATTATTAATAAATCTTAACTATTTTATTTTCTCCGTCCCACTCGACCTTGCAGCCAAATGCCTCCGCAACTGCACGAACGGGCACAAGTGTTCTGCCTGCTTTAATTATGGGTGCACTGTCAAGCCAAATCATGGCGCCGTTTTTATACATCTCACGCTGACCTATAGAAAGTTTTATATCAATTCCGTCTTTTGAAGCATAAATGCTTTTTGTATAATCATCCCATGAAACTGTGGCTCCCATTGCCTCGAAAATCGTACGCATAGGCACCATTGTTCTGCCCGATATAATTTCGGGACATACATCAAAAGTTAAAGCCGTACCGTTTAACATAACTTCTATCGGATAGTCAATTATTGCATACCCCATAGTATCATACCATGTAAGCTCTTCTGCTTCGTAACCGCTTCCTGCAGAATAAAACTCTTCCTCAGTTATTGGGTATACAGGGGCACCTGTAGTTGTTCCTTTGGTAAAAACATTTTTTGCAAAGCCATCCATTTCAACATAACTGAAAGTTCTCGGAACCGCACTGTTTTTGTCAAATTTCATAAATTTCATTATGTTGTTTGCCGCACCGCTGCTGCCCCTGTATTTAAGAATGTTCCCCTTGCATACTTCATATCCCCATCTTATACCACACTCATTGTCAATAACTTTTACTTCCCCGTTTTCAATCCCGTAAAAACCATAAATTTCGTGTTCGCCATGGTAGTTACGGCAGGAAATCAAAAGCTCAGGCACACCGTCGTCGGCAAAATCGTGAAATGTATAATATATTGTAGGTTTTTTTTCTTTTATGTAGCTTCTTACCTCAGGGTGAGGGAATAAAACTTCTCCTCCAACACTTGCGCTTCCCCCATAACATGTTCCATACGCCGCCAAAATATCGTAATACATATTTACATAGCAGGAATGGCAGGCACTCACATTTATAAATGCAGTACACAAAATAATAAGTGTAAGCATAAAGCTGATAATTTTTTTCTTCATAATGAAAACTCCTTTAAAAACTTAAAATTTCAGGGGTTGATGTTTAATCAGCCCCTGCAAATTTAAAAAACTATTGATTTGTTATTATTCCTCATCGAAATCTTCTTTAGTTACTCCGCAAAGCGGGCAAGTCCAGTCATCGGGAACATCCTCCCAGGCTGTGCCGGGAGCTATACCGCTTTCGGGATGTCCTTCAGCTTCGTCGTAAACAAATCCGCATATAGCGCATACATATTTTTTCATAATAATGATTCCCTTTCTTTTTTATAAATTAATAATTTTCTGCTTTTATCATAAAGTAAGCCTTCGGATGGTCACATACGGGGCAAACTTCGGGAGCCTTCTTACCAATTACGATGTGTCCGCAGTTTGAGCACTGCCATATCATATCATTATCTCTTGAGAAAACAACCTCATCTTCAATATTCTTAAGAAGTTTTCTGTATCTCTCTTCGTGTTCCTTTTCAATAGCCGCAACTTTTTCAAAGAGGAAAGCAATGTGGTCAAAGCCTTCTTCTTTTGCATCTTTTGCCATTTTTGCGTACATATCAGTCCACTCGTAATTTTCGCCTTCAGCTGCATCAAGAAGGTTTGCTTTAGTATCGGGCATACCGTCGTGCAAAAGCTTAAACCATATTTTTGCATGTTCCTTTTCGTTGTTGGCAGTTTCTTCAAAAAGCTGTGCAATTTGTACATAGCCTTCTTTTTTTGCCTTTGACGCATAGTATGTATATTTGTTTCTCGCCTGACTTTCACCGGCAAAAGCCGCCAAAAGATTAGCCTCTGTTTTTGTTCCTTTTAAATCCATATTAACTACCTCCTCTGAATATGTTAGATAAATTTTACCATGTTTTATTCCCTCTGTCAACACTTTTTATTGACTTTTAAAAGGCAATTTGATATACTTTATTATAGTATTTAGCGAAAGGAGTTTTATTATGAGAAAATTTTTATCCTTGTTTTTGGTTGTTGTTTTTATGTTGTCACTTTCATCTTGCGCCGTGAAAATCGACCCTATGGGAGAAATAGAAAAAAAGGCTGAAATTATAACAAATGGAATAGAGGGCAGTTGGAAGATAGAAAGAGCTGAATTTGAAAATACTTTGGACCCTATGAAAAAGGTTATAGTTTCTCTTCTTAAGGAATATTTGAAAGAAGGCAGTATTATATCTTTTGAAAAAGATAACAAAGCCAACGTAGATGGGGTTGATATTTCATACTCTGTTTTGGGAGACACTCTTACTCTTACCTGGGATAATTCAAAAAACTTTCAGTTTGAAATGTCTATTGATAACGGAATGCTCGAACTTGATATGGAAGATGCCGCAGAATTTAAGTTAAAAAAATAAAGCCGTGAGGCTTTATTTTTTTATCGAAGGCATACTAACGGCAAAGAGAAAATGGTACAGAACACACAAACTGCGACGAAGTTGTATAAAAATACTACGATGGAGCAGTTTGTGTGTAGCAAAAAGTAATAATATTAAAAACATCCGCATTTTTGCGGATGTTTTCATTAAACATAATAAATAAAATTATGCATAAACAATAGTAAATAATCTAATTTACTTTTTGCGGTCGGTGCCGTTTTATCGAGCCGTCTTATGCTCTGGCTTCTTTTACGCGCTCTATAAATTCTTTTGCAAGAGCTGTAATTGCTTTATAGTCACCTGTTTTTGCTCCACCTGTAAGTGATGAACCTGCACCTACCGCAACGGCACCTGCCTTTATCCACTCACCAACATTATTTACGTCAACACCGCCTGTGGGCATCATTTTAGCCTGAGGGATAGGACCTTTTATAGCTTTTAAGATTTTAGGACCGAATGCTTCACCCGGGAAAACCTTAACAATGTCTGCACCGCTTTCCATAGCCTCAACAACCTCTTTGATTGTCATAGCACCGGGCATGCAGGGCACACGATAGCGATTGCAAAGTCTAACTGTTTCAGCGCTGAAATATGGGCTTACAATATACTGCGCACCCGAGAGTATTGCAATTCTTGCGGTTTCAGGGTCCATAACTGTTCCTGCACCGAGAATCATTTCGCCGTTTTGATATTCCTTCGCCAAGTCTTCAATTACCTTGTGAGCAAAGGGAACAGTAAAAGTAAGCTCAATAGCGGGAACACCGCCCTCAAGACATGCATCTGCAATTTTCTTGGCTTTTTCGCCGTTTTCTGCACGAACAACTGCAACAACACCGCTGTCCGCAATTTTGGTAAGTACGAGTTCTTTATCCATTTCTATCTTCCTTTCAATTAATTACTGTGAAACAGAATAGTTCGGAGCTTCCTTTGTGATTGAAATGTCATGTGGATGGCTTTCACGAAGTCCGCTGCCTGTAATTTTAACGAACTGACCGTTTTCTTTAAGGTCTTTTACTGTTGCCGCACCGCAGTAGCCCATGCCTGCACGAAGACCGCCCAAAAGCTGATAAACTGTGTCGGAAAGTGCACCCTTATAAGGAACTCTGCCTTCAACACCTTCGGGAACGAGTTTTTTGTTTCCTGCCTGGAAATATCGGGCGCTGCTGCCGTTTTTCTGATTCATAGCGCCCATACTTCCCATACCGCGGTAAACCTTAAATCTTCTGCCCTGATAAATTTCTTCTTCTCCGGGACTTTCTTCACAGCCTGCAAAAAGTGAACCTATCATAATAACGTCTGCACCTGCCGCAATAGCCTTTGGAAGGTCACCTGAGTATTTAATACCACCGTCTGCAATAACAGGAATATTATATTTTGATGCAACCTCATAAACATCGCTTATAGCAGTAATCTGCGGAACACCGATACCTGCAACAACGCGTGTTGTACAAATGGAACCGGGGCCTATTCCAACCTTAACCGCATCAGCACCTGCTTCGATTAAAGCCTTTGCAGCCTCACCCGTTGCAATGTTGCCTGCGATAAGCTGAAGGTCAGGAAATGCCGCTTTAACTTTTTTAACTGTGTCGATAATATTTTGTGAATGACCGTGAGCACTGTCAAGACCTACAACGTCAACCTTTGCATCTACAAGTGCCTGACATCTTTCAAGCACATCGGCAGTAGCACCGATTGCGGCACCTACCAAGAGTCTTCCTTCGCTGTCTCTTGCGGAGTTGGGGTAACGAACAGCTTTCTCAATATCTTTTATTGTGATAAGACCTTTAAGGTAATTATTCTCGTCAACAATAGGAAGCTTTTCAATTTTGTGCTTACGGAGAATTTCCTGTGCCTGGTCGAGTGTTGTGCCGACGGGAGCAGTAATAAGATTTTCCTTTGTCATTACGTCTTTGATTTTCTTTGAAAAATCTTCTTCAAATCTTAAATCTCTGTTTGTAAGTATTCCGACAAGTTTTCCTTCAACAGTAATCGGAACACCTGAAATTTTGTATTTTCCGCAAAGCTCGTCCGCATCACGAAGAGTGTTTTCGGGAGAGAGGAAAAATGGGTCTACGATAACGCCATGTTCAGACCTTTTAACCTTGTCAACCTCTGTTGCCTGCTCTTCAATGGACATGTTTTTGTGAATGATACCAATACCGCCCTCTCTTGCTATCGCAATAGCCAAAGATGCCTTTGTAACAGTATCCATAGCCGCACTCATAAGCGGAATGTTAAGTGAAATTTTATTAGTAAGCCTTGTACCGAGGTTTATGTCGGCAGGCAAAACATCTGATTTTGCCGGAATTAACAGCACATCATCAAAAGTAAGTCCTTCTTTGGTAAAATCTTTCAAAACAAAACCTTCTTTCCCATATATTTATTTAAACTATTATAACAAATTCCGAGCTTTAAGTCAACACCTTAAAGTATTTTTTTTAAATTAACATTTCAAGTATTGATGATGCAAAAAGAGATTGCATTTCCCTCTTCGGATGATTTATATAGTTTGCTAAAAGCTCAGTAGTGTCGACTCCGACGCTTTCCATCCTTTTCCATTTTTCGTAAACATCGCATACGGAAACGTCATATTTTTCGGCAATTTCGCGTGCCCCGTCAAAATATAAGTCTACAATCCCACCATTTTGCCTTTCCATGGTGTCCTCTGCAATTTTTATAAAATACGGCTCTTTTATGTGACAACTTACATAAGTGTTCATCATGTTCTGCGTCATAAAGATAACTTCACTTCCACCCTCTTTAAGAGAAGAAAATATTTTTTCCAGAGAATTTTTGTATTTTTCCAGTCCCTCTTCTCTTTCAAAGGTGTCGTTAAGGCCAAAGCTCACTACAGTTAAATGAGGTTTTCTTGAAAGAATATCCCTTTCAACCCTCATCGCACCGCCTACGGCATTATCTCCGCTTATTCCTGCGTTTATAATGTTTACGGGAACAGACGGAAAAATTGTTTTAAGCATTTTCCCCAAAATTTCAGGGTATGAATTTTCGCTGTCAAATACGGTTGAAAATTCTTTTTCGCTTCTCATGTAAAACTCAAAGCATCCCTGCGTTATACTATCACCCAAAAAAGCAATGGTGGGAATTTCTCCGTTCCAAAGTTTCTTTCTTTTTGCCTCAAACATTTTCATAATTTCCATAAATTCACCCAATCAGTTTCTCTAGAATTCTTTTCATTTCGTTAAGGGAAGTCGCAGTATATATCTGCCTTTTAGCCTCTGTGGCACCTTTAAATCCCTTCGTGTGCCATGCACCATGCTTTCTTGCATTTAAAATGCCTATTTTCTCGCCGTAAAAATCCGAGAGCGCCTCTATGTGCCTTATTGCCATGTCTATTTTTTCTCTTTCGGTGGGGCGGGAAATTTTTTCTCCTTTTTCAAAAAGTGCCTTTATTTCCCTGAAAATAAATGGATTTCCAAAAGCACCTCTTGCAATCATAACTGCGTCACAGCCCGTTTCCTCTATCATTTTTTCAGCATCCTCCGCCTCAAAAATATCGCCGTTTCCGATTACAGGAATTGAAACTGCATCTTTTACTCTTTTTATAGCATCTTTTGAGCTTTCACCGCTATACATCTGCGTTGTAAACCTTCCATGCACACAAATTGCCGACGCACCGCACTCCTCGGCAACACGCGCCATTTCCTCGCAGTTGTCTTTTTCAAAACCTCTGCGTATTTTTATGGTTACAGGGATGGATACACTTTTTTTAACGCTCTCAATTATTTTCCCTGCAAGCGCAGGGTTTTTCATAAGAGCACTCCCCTCACCGTTTTTAACTATTTTCGGTGCAGGGCATCCCATGTTAATATCTATTATATCAAAATCCTTTTCCACCATTTTTGCCGCTTCCCCCAAAATTTCAGGTTCACTGCCAAAAAGCTGAACCGCTTTTGGATGTGGCTCGCCATCGCAGAAAAGGAGATTTTTCGTTTTCTGGTCGCCAAAGCAAAGCGCTTTTGCGCTCACCATTTCGGTATAGCATAAATCGGCTCCCATTTCCCTTGCAATCATTCGAAACGGAAGGTCGCTCACCCCTGCAACGGGGGCAAAAAACACTTTTCCCACTTCAATATTACCTATTTTCATAAAACCTCTCAATATGCAAATAGGCTGTTTGCGACAAATGTCGCAATACAGCCTCTAATTTACACATAACAATTTCTTATTTGCGGAGCTCTTCCCTGCCAGCCTTAATTTCTTCAAGCTGACCTGAAAGTCTGCCTTCAAGAGATGTCAGCACGTTTTCAACATACTGTCTTGCACCGAGACGGATTTCTCTTGCATTTTTCTGTGCAGCCTCAATAATCTCATTAGCCTGCTCGTAAGCCTTCTGAGTAATCTCGTGTTCGTTTACCATCTGTTTTGTCTGCTCTTCAGTTTCTTTTATGATGTTTGCAGCTTCCTGATGAGCCTCTGTAATAATTCTTGTTCTTTCTTCTTTAACCCATTTAGCCTGTTTAAGGTCCTCCGGAAGACGAAGTCTTAAATCAGCCAAAAGCTCCATAATCTCTGTTTTGTCAACCAAAGATTTGTGGATAATCGGCACAGTAAAACTGCTTTCCATAATATCCTCGAGCTGGTCAATAACGTCAAATATTTCCATAATTAACTCTCCTTTTTAAACTTATCATAAATATCTTTCATAATCTCGGAAGGAACAAGCCCTGAAAGTGATGAGCCATATTTTGCAACATCCTTTACAATGCTTGAACTTAAGTACTGATTTTGCGCACTTGTCATAAGAAACATAGTTTCAATTTCGCCTTCAAGCTTTCTGTTTATCAGAGCCATCTGAAATTCATACTCAAAATCGCTGACAGCCCGAAGCCCTTTAACAATAACCTTTGCACCAACGTTTTTTGCAAACTCAACCAAAAGGCCGTTAAAGTCTGCAATAACAACATTGTCAAGATGAGAAGTAACTCTTTTTATAAGCTCTTTTCTCTCTTCAACTGAAAAGAGAGGCGTTTTGCTGCTGTTTTGAAGCACAGCCACATAAACGGTGTCAAAGAGCTTACTGCTTCTCTCAATTATATCCAGATGTCCGCAAGTAACCGGGTCAAAACTGCCGGGATATACTGCAATCATGTTATTCTCCAATCGTTTTAAGTATCAGAACAGAGGTTTGTCCATATTTGCGCTCTTTCAAAATTTCAAAAAACGGGTATTCCTCTCTCTGTGCGGCATCTTTTTCTAAAACAATAATACCACCATCATTTAAAAGACCTCGTTTTTTAATTATGTCAAGAGCCTTTTCGTAGTAGCCGCTACTGTAAGGCGGGTCCAAAAATATAATATCGTATCTTTTTTCAGTCTTTTCTAAAAACGCCGAAAAGTCACAAAGTGTACAAACTGCGCTCTCGCCAAAAGGCATTTCGCCAAGGTTTTTCTTTACGATAGCCATAGCCGAAGAACTAATTTCAACAAAATCGCAATAATCCGCGCCGCGGGAAAGTGCTTCAATTCCGAGCGCTCCGCTTCCTGCGAAAAGGTCTAAAACGAAAGCTCCCTGCACATAGCCTGCAATGATGTTAAAAATATTTTCCTTTACTCTGTCGGTGGTAGGCCTCGTATTGTCGCCTTCGAGAGAATAGAGCTTTTTCCCTCTTATTTTACCGGATATTACTCTCAAGCGACACCCTCCCGAAAATACATATATACTTATTTTATTAATATATCATGAAAAAGTCAAGTGTTTTGCAAAAAAAGTTGAAAAAAATTATTTTTTTTGTTTTTCTGACACAAAAAAGCCGCAAAAGATTGCGGCTTTTTAAATTAATTGTTATATAAGTTTCTCTTAATCTTTTTGGTAGTTGTTTTCTCAAATTCTTCCTCATGAATTATAACGTCTTTAATCTGCTTGTAAACAGGAAGCTCTTTGAGTGCCTCACGGATTTTTACTTTAATCTCGTCTTCTGTAAGAGGGGTTTCAAGGAAAACTCTTGCAGTAAGTGATTTTTGTTCGCCGTCAGAAGTTTTTGGAGCAAAAACAACTGTTTCCAAAACTTCGGGGATATTCATTATGTAATCCTCGATTTCTTCGGGGTAGATATTTTTGCCGTTACTTAAAACGATAAGGTTTTTCTTTCTGCCTGTTATCATAAGCTGACCTTTTTTGTTAAAGCAACCATAGTCGCCAGTATTGAACCATCCATCAACAAGTGCAGCCTTTGTCTCTTCTTCGTTTTTGTAGTAGCCGAGCATTACTGTGTCACCCTTAACACAAATCTCGCCTATGCCGTCATCATACGGATTTTCAATTTTAACCTCAATACAAGGAAGAATGTAACCCACGGTTGCAGGGTCGTTGTCGCTGTCACGGTTTGTGGAAACAAGAGGTGAACACTCTGTAATTCCATAACCGTTACCAATGATTATGCCGATAGAATCGAAGAAATAACCAACCTCAGGTCTTATCGGTGCACCGCCGCAAACCATTTTGCGAAGTCTGCCGCCAAACACCGCGTGAAGCTCTTTAAAGAATACATGCCTTAAATCAATTCCCACCTTGCGAAGTCCGTTACTTACGGAAATCATGGTGTTAACAAGTTTTGCCTTGCCTTTTTCCTCTAAGGTTTTCTGAATTCTGTTATAAAATGTTTCAACAAACATTGGAACGAGCATAATGTGTGTCGGCTTATAAAGGCTTAGGTTTGCCAAAACCGCTTTAAGTGAGTCGTTTATGCACAAAAGTGAATGTTTGTGGAAACTTACAAGCACATCGCAAACTGCTCCGTAAGTGTGATGATATGGGAGCACGGAAAGACAAGTGTCGTAAATCGTTGAAACACGAAGTCCGTGGTAAACGAGAGATGCAATATTTTTCTCTGAAAGCATAACACCCTTTGCTTTTCCCGTTGTTCCCGAAGTGTAAACTAAAAGTTTTAATTTGTTTTTGTCGCGGTCAGTATTCGGAACACAGTATTCACCGCTTTCAACCTTTTCTTTGCCCATTTTGAAGAATTTGTCAAAGGACAGAAAATCACCTTCGTCTTCTTCTCTTTCAAAGCAAATGAATTTCTCAACGTTTGGAAGTTCCTCTCTTCTCGGCATGATAATAGCCTCATGCTTTTTGGAGCAGAAAACAACCTTTGCGTCGCCGTGACTTAAAACATTTATAATGTCATCGGGAGGAAGTTCCTTATCGGCAGGCACGAACACACCGTCAGAAACCAAGGTGGTAACAAATGTGAGCACCCATTTGTAGCTGTTCTCACCGATACAGCCAACATGGCTTTTGTCCCATCCCATCATGCAAAGTGCATTGTAAAGTGAGATTATATCACCATGAAGCTCTTTGTATGTAACAGAAATTACCTCTTTGTTTATCTTGTGCTTTACTGCAAGAGAGTCTCCTGCCTCATCTTTTGCCATGGTAAAAATTTCATATAATGCGCTAAAAGGTTTAACTTCATTATATTTAAAATTCTGCATGTTTTTACACCTCTTATAAAATTTGTTAAATTATAACACATGGTTTTCAATACTATATTAACACATAATCTTAATAATATCAATACCTTTTTTAAAGAAAATGTAAAAAAGCCCAGAACACAAAAAGGCAATTTAAATAATGAATATATTTAGTGTTATATTATTGCTTTGCTATTTATTGATGAAAAATCGAAATCGATTTTTCTAAAATTTAAAGCCTTTTTGTTACGAACATTTTTCTATTTTCTAATTTTATAAAAATAAATGACCGCAAAACTTATTCTGCGGTCATTTTATCCTTAATTAAAATTCAAAAAATTTATCCATGTAAGCGTCGAGTTCGCTGATTTTTATTCTTTCCTGCTCCATGCTGTCACGATGACGGATTGTAACAGTTTCATCCTCAAGAGAGTCAAAGTCAAATGTGATACAAAGAGGAGTTCCAATCTCGTCCTGACGGCGGTATCTCTTACCTATGCTTCCAGCCTCGTCATATTCGCAGTTAAATTTCTTTGAAATCTGCTCGTAAACCTTAAGTGCACCTTCTGAAAGTTTCTTTGAAAGTGGCAAAACTGCCGCTTTAACGGGTGCAAGTGCAGGGTGAAGATGCATTACCACTCTTGTGTCTCCCTCGCCCACTTCTTCCTCGTCATAAGCTTCACAAAGGAACGCAAGTGCAACACGGTCAGCACCGAGGGAAGGCTCAACACAGTAAGGAACATATTTCTCGTTTGTCGCAGGGTCAAGATATTCCATTGATTCGCCGGAGTGCTCCATGTGCTGCTTTAAGTCATAGTCAGTTCTGTCTGCAATTCCCCAAAGCTCGCCCCAACCAAACGGGAACATAAATTCAATGTCTGTTGTAGCATTTGAATAATGTGAAAGTTCTTCTTTCTCATGGTCACGCATTTTGATATTCTCTTCTGCGATACCAAGAGATAAAAGGAAGTTTTTGCAGTAGTTCTTCCAGTAATCAAACCACTCAAGGTCAGTACCGGGAGCACAGAAAAATTCAAGCTCCATCTGTTCAAATTCACGTGTTCTGAAAATAAAGTTACCGGGTGTAATTTCGTTACGGAAGGATTTACCAATCTGTCCGATACCAAAAGGAACTTTCTTTCTTGAAGTTCTCTGAACGTTTTTAAAGTTTACGAAAATACCCTGTGCAGTTTCAGGACGGAGGAAAAGCTCGGAAGTAGAATCCTCTGTAACACCCTGAAAAGTTTTGAACATAAGGTTGAATTTTCTTATATCTGTAAAGTTTGACTTTCCGCATTTTTGACATGGAACGTTATTTTCTTTAATGAAGTTCATCATTTTTTCATTGTCCCATGCATCTATCGACTCATTAAGCTCATCACCGAGAAAATCTTCAATAAGTTTATCTGCACGGAAACGTGATTTACATTCCTTACAGTCGATAAGCGGGTCGGAAAAACCGCCAACGTGCCCTGATGCCACCCATGTCTGCGGGTTCATAAGAATTGCCGCATCAAGACCGACATTGTATGGGCTTTCCTGAATAAACTTTTTCCACCATGCTTTTTTAACGTTGTTTTTAAATTCAACGCCTAAGGGGCCGTAATCCCATGAATTTGCAAGACCGCCGTAGATTTCACTGCCCGGATAAACGAAACCGCGGTTTTTGCAAAGAGCAACTATTTTCTCCATTGTTTTTTCACTATTTTTCATGATACATCACTCCTATATGTATGAATTTGCACCTTTTACAATGCTTTCAGCATATCCGTTTTTAAAAATTTTATTTATAATACCGTTTACACTTTCAAGATTTACTTTGTCAATTCCTGCCATAACTTCGCTGTCGGTTTTGATTTTTTCGCCTAAAACCTCGCTTTTACCCATGGCATTCATTCTTGCACCCATGCTTTCAAGACTTAAAATATAACTTCCGCGAAGCTGATGCTTGCCCTTTTCAAGTTCGTACTCTGAAATTCCGTCTTTTTTAAGGCTTTCGATTTCAGAAAGTATCATTTCTCTTACTAATTCGCCATTTTCGGGCGAAAGTCCTGCATAAATATAAAAAATGCCGTTTTGATGAAAACTTTCCGAGGATGAATAAACGCTGTAACAAAGCCCTTTTTCTTCTCTTATTTTCTGAAAAAATCTTGATGACATTGTGCCGCCCAACACGTTACATAAAACGGCTTCGGGATAAATATCGTCACTTTGGCTTTTAACGCCTTCAAAACCTATTGCAATGTGGTTTTGTTCAACATCTTTTTCGCGCATTTCAAATCCGCTGCAAAACTTTGCACTTTGCAAATGAAGTGGCTTTTCGCCTCTTCTTATGTCACCAAAATATTTTTCGAGAAGTGAAATGAGATTATCCTCATCAAAATTTCCTGCAACTGAAATTACAGTGTTTTCTGCAGTATAATACTGGTCTCTGAATGAAAGAAGGTCGCTTTTTTCAAGGCTTTCAACCACGTCACATGTGCCTGAAACAGAAAAACCAAGACTTGCATTACCCCATGCAGCTTTGTGAAGCGAGTCAAGTACAACATCTTCGGGAGAATCCTCGTACATGCTTATTTCCTCAAGGATAACACGCCTTTCAAGGTCAATGTCACCCTCGTCAAATTTTGCATTTATATACATGTCCGATAAAATATCAACCAAAGTTTCAATATTTTTATTTATAACCTTTCCGTAGTAGCAGGTTGTTTCTTTCGAAGTAAAGGCATTTAAGTGCCCGCCGATAAAATCCATTTCCTCTGCAATATCTTTAGCACTTCGCTTTTTTGTGCCTTTAAAGAGCATGTGCTCAAGAAAATGGCTTATTCCATTATTTTCGGCATTTTCCCTTACAGAGCCAACCCCTGCCCAGACACCGATTGACACACTTCCCACGTACGGAATTTTTTCATAAATAACTTTAAGTCCGTTTTTTAAATTTCTTCTGACAAACATATAATTCTTAAGAGACGTGGAAAATAAAATTTTCCACGTCCCGCATCCTTATAATTTAATTACTCTGCTGCGCCGTCCTCTACGATTCTCATAAGGTTAATTCTTCCCATTTTGTCAACTTCCAAAACTTTAACCTTAACTGTATCGCCGATGTTAACAACATCTTCAACCTTTTCAACTCTCTTTTTGTCGAGCTTTGAAATGTGAATCATGCCGTCTTTTCCGGGGAGGAATTCAACGAATGCACCAAAGGACATAATTCTTACAACCTTGCCTTCAAATACCTGACCGGGTTCTACGTCGCTTACAATACCTTTGATAATGTTAAGCGCTTTATCCCCTGCCTCCTGGTCGCAGGTTGCAATGAACACTCTGCCGTCATCTTCAATGTCAATCTTAACACCTGTGTCAGCAATAATTTTCTGAATAACCTTGCCGCCGCTGCCGATAACGTCGCGGATTTTGTCAGGGTCGATAGTTGTTGTGATAATCTTCGGAGCATATTTTGAAAGACTTGAACGAGGCTCTCCGATACATGGAAGCATAATATCATCGAGAATCATTTCTCTTGCTTCTTTTGTCTGCATGAGAGCAGTTTTTATGATTTCAGGTGTGAGACCGTCTATCTTAATATCAACCTGAATAGCTGTGATACCGTTTTTAGTACCTGCAACCTTAAAGTCCATATCGCCGAAGAAGTCTTCAAGTCCCTGAATATCTGTCATTGTAATAAAGCGGTCTCCTTCTGTTACAAGACCGCAGGAGATACCTGCAACAGGAGCCTTAATCGGAACACCTGCATCCATAAGTGCAAGTGTACTTCCGCAAACACTGCCCTGTGAAGTTGAGCCGTTTGAAGATAAAACTTCTGAAACAAGACGGATTGCATAAGGGAACTCTGCCTCTGAAGGAATAACAGGCTCGAGTGCACGTTCCGCCAAAGCACCGTGACCGATTTCACGTCTGCCAGGACCACGTGAAGGTCTTGTCTCACCAACGGAGTATGACGGGAAATTGTAGTGGTGCATGTATCTTTTCTGCTCTTCAAGGTCAATACCGTCGAGAAGCTGAACGTCACCCATAGCACCGAGTGTAACAGTAGTTAAAACCTGTGTCTGCCCTCTTGTGAAAAGTCCGCTTCCGTGAACTCTTGGAAGGAGTCCTACCTCAGATGCAAGAGGTCTTACATCTTTAAGTCCTCTGCCGTCAACTCTCTTACCTTCATCAAGTATCCATCTTCTTACAACATACTTCTGGAGCTTGTACATAGCCTCGTCAATTTTGCCCTGCTCAACTGTTTCGTCATCAGCAAAATATTCATACGCTTCTTCGTATATAGGACGAAGTCTTTCGTCTCTTATTCTCTTGTCGTCTGTGTCAAGTGCAGCTTTAACCTTGTCTGTGTAAAGCTCTTTCATTTTGTCAAGGAGGCTTTCGGGTACAACTATTCTCTCGTACTCGATTTTTTCCTTACCGATTTCAGCCTGAACTTCGGAAATGAATGCACAGATTTTCTTGATTTCCTCATGTGCTTTCATAATAGCTTCAAACATGATGTCCTCAGGAATTTCGCATCCGCCGGCTTCAATCATGTTAACTTTGTCTTTTGTACCTGCAACTGTAAGTTGCAAAGTGCTTTTTTCTCTCTGCTCAGCTGTGGGGTTTATGATAATTTCACCATCAACTAAACCTACCTGAACACCGCCGATAGGACCTGCGAAAGGAATCTGCGAAATAGATATTGCCGCAGAAGCACCAATCATAGCCGCAATTTCAGGAGCATTGTCCTGCTCAACTGACATAACTGTTGCAATAACAGTAACGTCGTTTCTTAAATCTGAAGGGAATAAGGGACGGATAGGTCTGTCAATAACTCTTGAAGTAAGAATAGCCTTTTCCGATGGCTTTCCTTCTCTTTTAATAAAACTTCCTGGAATTTTACCAACGGAATAAAGTTTTTCCTCGTAGTCTACCGAAAGAGGGAAAAAGTCAATTCCTTCTCTTGGTTTTTCGCTCATTGTAGCAGTTGCTAAAACAACTGTTTCGCCATATCTTACCAAAACGCTACCGCTGGCAAGCTGGGCAAGTTTACCGGTTTCAATTACGAGCTCTCTGCCGGCAAGCTCTGTCTTAAAAATTCTTTCCATACTAAAAACCTCCTAAAATTTCAAACTTCCGGCTCTTAGCACTTACATTTACTCTCGAGTTTTCAAAAGCACATGTAAACGCTAAAAGCACCGCAAGTTTAATTTCAAAAAAATTTGCAAAAACTCGTTAGGCGAGGCACTAAAAAATGCCCCGCCTTCCTGACTACTTTCTAAGGTTGAGTTTTGCAACGATAGCACGGTATCTTTCGATATCAATCTTCATAAGATAGTTCAAAAGACCACGTCTAGCACCTACCATTTTCAAAAGACCGCGTCTTGAGTGATGGTCTTTCTTGTGGATTTTAAGATGCTCGTTCAAGTGATTGATTCTGTTTGTAAGAAGAGCAATCTGCACTTCGGGAGAACCAGTATCACCTTCGTGAAGCTTATTAGCCTCAATTACTTCTGACTTTGGTGCCAACATGTTTTTCACCTCCAAATTAAATAATCTCCCAGAGCAAAGTAAAAGGTTGGTGATTCCCAAAACCTTGCCACCGGATAAGGTCACAAGACCTCAGCATGAAACATTTTACCATATATAAAATATATTGTCAAGCAAAATATTTAAATATATGTAAGCTTTTTAACAAATTCTTTTATTATGCTTTCATAAAAAGTCCATCAGAACAAAAAGGTGCGTACAGTTTTTGCACGCACCTTAATATTAATTATTTGTTCTCTTTAATTTTTGCCTGTGCTGCTGCAAGACGGGCAATCGGCACACGGAATGGTGAACATGATACATAGTTAAGTCCGATTTTGTGGCAGAATTCTACTGATGTAGGATCGCCGCCGTGCTCACCGCAGATACCGTAGTGGAGGTTGCCATTTACAGGCTTGCTGAGTGTGATTGCCATTTCCATAAGCTTACCAACACCTGTCTGGTCAAGTTTAGCAAATGGGTCGTTCTCAAAGATTTTTGTATCGTAGTAAGCAGAGAGGAATTTACCTGCATCGTCTCTTGAGAAGCCGTATGTCATCTGTGTAAGGTCGTTTGTACCAAAGCAGAAGAAATCAGCCTCTTTTGCTACTTCGTCAGCTGTAAGACAAGCTCTTGGAATTTCAATCATAGTACCTACTTCGTATTTAAGGTCGCTTCCTGCTGCCGCGATTTCTTCGTCAGCAACTTTAACTACTACTTCTTTAACGAATTTAAGCTCTTTAATATCGCCTACGAGAGGAATCATGATTTCAGGAACCAAGTTCCAGTCAGCATGAGCCTTTTTAACATTTATAGCAGCACGGATAACCGCTCTTGTCTGCATAGCAGCAATTTCAGGATATGTTACTGCAAGACGGCAACCACGGTGACCCATCATTGGGTTAAATTCGTGGAGACCTTCGATAATAGCTTTGATAGATTCTACAGATTTACCCTGTGCATCAGCAAGAGCCTTGATGTCAGCTTCTTCTGTAGGAACAAATTCATGAAGCGGAGGATCGAGGAAACGGATTGTTACAGGATGTCCTTCGAGTGCTTCGTAAAGTGCTTCAAAGTCGCTCTGCTGAATTGGGAGAATTTTTTCAAGTGCTGCTTCTCTTTCTTCAACTGTGTCTGCACAAATCATTTCACGGAAAGCTGCAATTCTGTCAGCTTCAAAGAACATGTGCTCTGTACGGCAAAGACCTATACCCTCAGCACCAAGCTCTCTTGCTTTTTTAGCATCCTGGGGAGTATCAGCATTTGTTCTAACTTTGAGTACTCTATATTTGTCAGCCCAA
>JAZOQG010000004.1:0-39822 GCA_045656005.1 Clostridia bacterium | reverse complement strand
TCGCATATCAAAATTTACAACGCATAAACAAAGATAAAGGGGAAAATGAAAATTGCTTAAAATGCAATGGACATTTTCGCCTTTTAAGTTTAATCTCGCCAAATTCTTTTGATAAATTCTTCACCCGAAATTTTACCATCCCCAATACAAACCGCATAGTAATACCTTAAAAACGATTTTAAACGCAGGTCAGAACATAAGCATCGTAGATATTGGGGAAAGAAATGCAAGACATAGGATAATACACCATATAGGAAAATAGAGTTACGCATACAACATAAATGTAGTACAATAAAAAACTTAAATTATAGCACTGCAAAAATGGCAAAATTACCGTCTGAAAATGAACTCGATTTGGCCAAAAAAATCAGCGGAATAAATTGAAGCAGGAAAAAGCATTGGTGTCGTGAGACGCCACCAATGCGGTAAAACACCGACCGGCAGTGCCGTTCGGGATGGTGTCAAAAAACAGGGATTGGTGCTGCTTTGGTGAAAATGGCTCAGTTTTTGCGATAGCTCCGCCATTTTTGTGGTGTTTTCAGCGGTGTCAAAGCTGAAAATAGCATAATATAAAATTTACTTAAAATAATGATTGACTTGTGACGGTCTTTACGGTATTGTTTGTTTTAAAAAAGAAGGGAGTGATAATATGCGAAAGAAACTGCTAACAAACGGAAATGTGTTCAAAAGAACAGACGGTCGTTGGGGTGGAGTTGTATGGTACATGGACGAGCAAGGCGAACGCAAAAGGAAATCCTTCTCAAGCACTACCAAGCGGGAAGCTAACAAAAAGATAACTGCTTACATAGCGGAATTCGAGAATCAGATAGAAGAATCGGACGAGAGTAAGAAATTGCTCAAGGATAGCATACAAAATTGGCTTGAGATATTCAAATTTCCTGCGGTAGAACAAACAACCTACGACAGATGTGAATGTACGGCAATAAATCAAGTATATCCCATACTCGGAGATAAGGTGGTTGGAGACATCGTAGCGGCAGACATAAAGAATCTCCTAAATCACTGGATGAATAAAGGGTTAGCCTTCACGACAGTAAAGAAAGCCTATGTACTACTAAACGAATACTTCAGAACAATGTACCTTGAAGAAATGATAAACAAGAACCCTATGGAGAATGTGGAAATGATAAAGAAGGCAAACTTTCTATCAGCCCAAGGTAAGAAACTACTGCCCGAGTGCGAAACAGTGACTGTATTCAACCCTGACGAAATACAAAAATTTAAAATCGAAGCATATAGCACATATTCGAATGGAAAACGAAAGTACCAGCAAGCTGCCGCATATATCCTGATGCTGAACACAGGAGCAAGGCCTGGTGAGATACTTGCGGTAAATAACAGAGATATAGATATCGAGAAAAGGCAAATGAAAATCCAAAACTCGGTCAAGGAAGTATATAACCGGGAAGGAACCAAAGCTACAGGCGGAAAATCAGCCAAGGTGGGCAAAACAAAGACGCTGACAAGTAATCGAACAGTACCACTAAATGATGCCGCAATAGAGGCGATAAAAGAGCTTAGAGCAGAATACTACTTTGGAGAAGACTCTCCTCTGATATGTGATGAATACGGAAATTACACTAAACCCGTAAACTTCCGTAAGAGATTCTATAGGATACTGAAAGCAGCAGGAATAGAAACTAAAGGTTTGCACTCACTCCGCCACACCTTTGCAACCAACTTAGTAAACGGAGTAAAGCAATCAGACGGTACGATAAAAGCACTCAGCCCAAAACAAGTGGCAGACATACTCGGACATAGTACATCGCAGATAACTGAGATGTACTATGTAAAGAAAGATACCTCAAGGCTGAATGGAGTCACAGACGGATTTGAGATATAAAAAACTAATAGCAGACACTCCTGAGAAATCAATCTCAGGAGTGCCAAAATTTGATATGCATAAACAAAGATAGAGGTTTTTTTAATCTGCAAAGTATTTTCCAAAAACATAAAGTGGAACTGCTGACCAACCATGACACAGGCTGCCTGCTTTGTCAAAATCGTCGGCTCCTTTTTCTGTTTCCCAAAAGGTTGTAGCTCCTGCGGAAAGCATCTTACCCCATTTTTCTATAATTTCATTATAAACTAATTCTTTATATTTGTCGCCTTGCGAGAGAAGGGCATCATATTTATATACAAGATAGCTGAGTGTAAGTTTTATAAGTCCGTTATCATCGTTTACGAGTATTTTTGAAAGTGCATCTTCTTTGCCTTCTGCAATGCCGGTGTAAAGACAGATTGCCTGCATAATTTCGCTGTAGGCGTCTTTTCTGCCGCCTCGTACAAAGCTTGCATAAACACCTTTTTCTTCATCAAAAAAAGTTTGGTTTATTTTTTCTTTTATGATTTTAAGTTCTTTTAAAATATTTTCCGCTTCAGTTTTGTAACCGAGAAGGGCAAAAATTTCTGCAATGGATTTAAGACCAAGATAAAAGAAAGCACAGTATAGTCCGTCTTTAACATCTTTTTCCTCTTTCGGAATATAAAAACCATCGTTTGTTTCTGACCATTCGTAAAAGTTCCAGTATTTTTCGGGGTCAGGGAGAGTGGGGAGAGAGTCTGAAACTTCGGAAAGTCTTTTCTCTGCCATCATTTTAAGAAGAGGAAAATATTCTTTCGCCAAAGTTTTGTCGCCTGAATATTCAATATACTCACGCATTGCCAAAAGCCATATAAATGTAAATGAGGGTATTTTATACTCTAAACTGTCTGTTGGTGCTACTATTGTGCCAACACCATCATCGCATATGGATTTTGCCAAAAGTTCTAAAGATGCTCTGGCAAATTTAAATTCTTTGAAGGCGTAGTATCCGAATAACATTTGATTTCTTGAGTCGGAGCCGTAAAGTGCCTGTTCTCTCCAGGGGCAATCTTCATAGTGCTCATGCATACACATTTTAAGGGTGTATTTTGATACGTCAAAAATTTTGTTTAAAAGGTTGTCACCATTATTAAATGTAAATGTGTCCTTAACAGGATAGAAAGAACCTATGATTTTTACATTTTTAATGCTTTTAATTTTTCCTGTAATATGAAGTTCTATATATCTTCCTGAAATTCTTCTGTAGTAATATGAAAAATTTTGCTTTCCTTCTCTGCATATATATCTGTTTGCAAAGCATCGAACGGGGCGGGAGGTGTCAAAAAAGTCGCCGATGGCGGCTCGTACTCTCATGTCGTCAAGATGCTCGCCATAGCCTATATCGACCACAGTACCTTCTTCAGCCTCTATGTCCATTGTAAAATAACCCGAGGTGTTTTTTCCTAAATCATATATAACATATATGTCCTCGTCCGATTTTATGGTTTCCATATCACTTTCAAAAATTTCGGGAGCAGTTTTCGAGGAAAGGTAGTCACGCATCATGTTAATGCCTATGTGATTTGTTTCCTTCTGTCTTAAAAAAGTCCCCTGTGCTATTACTTTTGAAATTCTGTCCTCAAAATAACATTTTTCTATGGGACGGGGCTGAAGGGAGGGAAGAGGCTTTTCGATACTTTCTTTGTATTCTTCTTTGCCCACGTATCTTCCGTCACAAACAAAGCCGTAGCCATACTGAATTGTTGTTTTGTGAACATCTTCTCCGTTTTTAAATAATTTGGAAATTGCGGAAAGAGTATTTTTGTCACTGACTATTTTTGCGTGACCACAGCATAATTCAAAGCAGATTCCTGCTTCGCCTTTTTTATACTGATAAGATTCCTCACCCTGATAGTATGCAAAAATTCCGAGAGTGTTTAAGCCGTTTTGGATATATTTTGTTATTTCATAGGTATCATAGGTGTAAAGTGGGGGGAAGTCATCATATTGTCCCGTTCCAACTAAATTCCCGTTTATGTATAAAACATATTCACTGTCTGCGGCAATTTTTATGCTTGCAGAGTCGGGTGTTTCTGATACAACAAATTCCCTTTTAAAATTTACATAACAGTTTTTTTCCGTAGCATCGCTATGCCATATCCATTTCATTGTCATTCTCCTTTGCTACTTACAAAAAAATGACCTTGCGGTCATCTTTTTGTATTTAAATTTCATTTTCCCTTTTTTGCAGTTATTTCACCAAATATTTTTAAGCAGCAGGTTTTGCCTGTGAGCAGTACATCATTATATTATCAAGACACACTGTTGTATTTGCGCTAGAATATGTTCCAAGTCTTAAAACATTTCCACTAAAGGTAGCTGGCAAGCCAGAGTTGGAGTATGCAGTATAAGATGTTTCAAGTAAAACCTCGTCATTTAAGCAAACTATAAATGGTTTTTCAGCATCGCGGTCAA
The DNA here is from genome assembly GCA_045656005.1 of Clostridia bacterium. Lineage (GTDB taxonomy): Bacteria > Bacillota > Clostridia > UMGS1883 > UMGS1540 > JAZNQN01. The sequence continues at coordinate 35,522 of JAZOQG010000004.1, read as the reverse complement.
CTATAAGTTTTACATTAACCCATTGGTCAAACGGAATTTCGGCAAGACGTTTTCCGTAGCCACCAAAACCATTGGCTTTTCCATCAGCTGTATCAGAGACATATGTGAGATAAACAGCATCAGCATTGCTCTTCTTTTCGAAATTTAAAAGCATTAGTGCTAAAGAACCAGTACCCATTACCATTGGTTGGAGTGCTGTAGTAGCGTTAAGATCATCACACTTAAAATCAAAACTGAAAACAGTTTTATCAGTTCCCCAATTTGAGCCGCCATCATATAAATGTATAGCAGGACCGCCACCTGTGTTGCCATATTTTACAGTTTTGAGGTAGTTGTTACCTTCAGAACGCTGTTCAAATGATACGTTATAATAAGCATCAAGTTCTGTGTCTTGATAGTTATGGATATCATGGCCGCTTGTTAAACATGTGACATCAATCGCACCGCCACCATATCTGCTAGTACCTGTAAATTGACATACGCTTTGATTTGAATTAATTCTGATTCTGTTAGCTGTAGATGTATCGAACGTAGGGTTGTTGTTATAGTCCATATTGGCTACAACGCCGGCAACATGTTGCTCAACTGAAACGGTATAGTCAGCCTTTCTTCCATTCGGAGCTTCTAATGATATGGTTGCCGGTGAGTTTAATGCTAAACTGATTTCGCCTGTTTTATCAGTACCATTAAACTTATAGTTTGCGGTTGCATTTGTAAGTGATGGAAAGTCAAGAGGACGTTCATTGTAAAATTTTGAATAGGCTGTTCCGTGATTCGTGTTTTTGTATATATCAACTATTTGCTCAACGATAACAGTTTTTTGTGCGTTGTTTACTACGCCCTTAAAAGTATTTCCGTTAGCTGTTACAGAAAAGTCAGAAACTTTAATCTGTCTGCTTACATTTGTAAGTGATTCTTTAGTGTCGATTGGTGAGTAGCTTGGAAGTCCCCAAACCATTACGTCAACATTTGTTGTATCGGCAGTTGCTGTTACTGCGGTGCCTTCGTAAACCTTCTGGTTTGGTGTGAGAGTAATACCTTCCCACTGAATGCTCTGAAGGCGGTCATTTTCATATGCTGCAGTAACCAATGCAGCAGGTGTAGGTGTGTCCGTGTCAACAGAAACATTTACTGTTGCTCTTATTGCACCTGCGCCAACAGTAAAAACTTCTGCGTCGCCTTTTTTAAATATTACGTCGTCAATTGTTGATGCTGAAGCGGTAACAAAAAGGCAGGAAAGAGCCAATATGGTTACCATAAAAAACATTATTTTTTTCTTCATTATCAAAACTCCTTTAAAAAATTTATTTTTTAGCACCCTAAGGGGTGTTAAAATCATTTGAAATTTAAGTATAATTATACATTTACTTTGATGAAACAGAAATATCATCGAGATATATTGAAGAATTGCTGCTTCTGTCATAGGTTTCAAATTTTAAAAATCTTATGTCTTTTACAGGAAGTCGTTCTGAAAAACCGCCGTTATAGTATTCGTACGTTTGAAGTAAGAGCACATCGTCTAAATAAATTTTTGTAACTGTGTCGGTTTTTCCTTTTGGGGTATATTCAATTTTAAGTTTATACCATTTGCCTTTTTCAAGGTCGCTTTTTGAAATTACATCCTTAGAAGTAGGGGCAATGTCTGTATTTGTACGGTAAGTAAGCACCATTTTGTTGCCAATGCCGCCTTTTAAAGTGTCTTTCATAATACAAAGATTTACCGCCTTTGCACCAAGGTATATGTTAAGGGGTGGATGTGAACTATTTGCACCAATTTTAAATTTAAACTGTGCAGTATAGGTATCACCATTATTTATTTTGAAGTTTGTTGTAAAACGGTCATGCCCGCCTTTTAGGGTGGATGTTGGCGCAGTGTTTATCTGTAAAACACGATTACCATTTTCATTTATTATCTTTTTATTATCACCTGTTCCCTGAAGAATGAATCCCCAGGTATCATAAAGTGCAGAAATATCATTCGCATCTTCAAAATTTTCAAAATAAGAAGTACATTCCTCATATTTTTTATTTGAAAGTGCCATTTTCTTTTCGATTTCATTCCAAAAATACTCTTTATATTTACTCCATGCAGGAGGGGCATTGTCAATACCTGCGGCAGCATAAACACTGTTTCGCATAAGATACGAGCCTATAACTGTGGAATCTTCGTTGCCTTCAAAATTTCCGTTTGCATCAAGTCCTACACAGGCATCAACACCGCCGTATGATGCTATGGGAGTGGTGGGATAGTATTTATATCCACCATCTTCCGTACGCCACTTGATTAAAAAGTTATATGTTTTATCAAGTAGTGAAACTATTTTTTTGTCAAGCTTTGCCTGAACATCGTCAGGAAAAACATAATTATTTGACTTACGGATATTGTAGATAAGAATGAGTGGATTCCATATTGTACACATGTTTTCGGGATTTGTTTCATTTTCGACAAAGGTTATCACCGTGTCAACAGCCTGCTCTACATAAGGATATTTTCCGCCAAGTTTTATTATTGCATCAGAAAACTTTAAGGCTCCGTTGGTGGTGTCACTAGTTATTGTATCATTGCCCCAGCAACCTGTTTTTGGGTTTTGCTTACTTAAAATAAACTTGAGCGCTGCATCACCATAGCCAAGCTCAATTGCTGTGCCCAGTGAATTTGTAATCTCATTACCTGTGGCATATGTGCCGTTGGTCCAGTTTTTATTTCCCATCCACTCAATGTAAGCCTGCTCGCTTGCAAAATGCGAGGGAAGAGTGGAGGTAGAACTGCTCATTAGTACAACAGACCTCGCTGACGAGGAATTTATTCTATCTATATATGTAGGATAAAGTGGTTCACCGCCAATTTGTTTAAGATTTCCAAGTGCTTTTGAAGAGGTGCGTTCTCTTTTTGTTTCTATCATGGAATTACCATAAAGCGGGTCGTACCAGTATCCGTCATCGGGATTTTGCCGTTCCTGATAAAACTCAATCATTTTTTCAAAAAAACCCTCGGGAACCATGGGGTCGGAAACAAAGTCACCATTTACAAGTCCCATACCCGGAAGAGATGCCATAATTGTTGCCGTAGCTTCAAGTTCTGCTTCGTATCCGGGCAAGTCGTTAGCACTGGGTGCATAACAAAATCCGCCCGTTTCAGGGTCGTAAAGCCTTATGAAAAAGTCAACAATTCCTTTATCACTTATGCGGTCAAACTTCTCGAGTGCATCCGAAAGCTCCTTTTTTGCGTACTCCTTCGTTGCAAGTCGACATTTTGTATCGAGAGGAGCATAGTCTGAAAGTACCCAAACCATAACATCAACATTTGTTGTATCAGCAGTAGCTTTTACTGCAGAGCCCTGATAAGTTTTCTGTGATGGCGAAAGTGTAATGCATTCATACTGAACTGATGCAAGGCGATTGCCTTCATAAGCAGCGGTAATAAGTGCTGCTTTTGTCGCCACTTCAACCGTAATATTTAAATCAGCAGAAATATCGCCTGATTCAACAAAGAAAACTTCGCTCCCGCTTTTCATAAATGCAACATTATCGATGGATGCTGCTGACGCTACTGTCGCTACGCTTAAAAGAGAAACAAGCATAATAACGAGCAAAATATATTTCGCTTTCATGTCAGTCACCTCCAAAAAACTTTTGTCATGTTGCAATGATATTATACAACTTGCACAAACTGTGGTCAATGAACAGAAATGACACAAAGATGTTTTGATGTCGTTAAAGGGCATTAACAAAACTATTTGGTTATGTTACAATTAACATGATAAGTTTAGGTTTTTTGTTTTTTAAGGAGGAACACATGAAAATTATTGAAAAGTTCAAAGCTAAGGTGTACGACCATGACAATGCTCCTGCGGTTACAATTGCATTTCTCGGAGACAGCGTTACGCAGGGATGTTTTGATGTTTATACAGACGAGAATAACAAAATTCAGGTATATACTGACTCTGAAGCGGTTTACCATAATAAAATTAAGAAGATTTTTTCCAAGCTTTATCCCACTGTTCCTCTAAATATCATCAATGCAGGTATAAGCGGTAACTGCTCATGGGACGCATATAAAAGAATGGAAAAAGACGTTATAAGCCACGGGGCTGACCTTTGTGTTATTGCTTTTGGTGCTAACGATGCTTTTGTCGAAGGCGGCACCTGCATTGAAAAATTCAAAGAAACAATCGGCAAAATTATTGACAGACTCCAAAATGAAAACATTGAGGTTATTTTGATGACCGAGTCGATGATGTGTACAAAAGTAAGCTGTCATATTGCAGATCCGCTTTTAATTGAAACAGCAGAAGGGGTTGCTAATATGCAAAACAGTGGCAGATTCGAGGCATTTATGGAAGTAGCTAAAGATGTTGCAAAAGAAAAAAATGTTCCTGTTTGCGATTGCTATAGTAAATGGAAAAAAATGTATGATGGCGGCGTTGACGTAACCAGGCTTTTAGCAAATCATATAAACCACCCCGATGAGGATATGCATTGGCTTTTTGCTTATTCTCTCGTCGAAACAATGTATAACGAATAATTACATAACGGGTAACTGATTACAAAAAAATAAACTTTATGAATGGTATTGGTTTTAATGGTATTTATTACCTTAAAATATATAAGAAAGGAAGCACAGTTATGAAAAGAAAAACAATTAAGGCTATTGCATTCGGTACGGCTCTTTTAACACTTACGGCTTGTTTTGCCGGATGCGGAAAGAACACAGAAAATGCATCCAATATGAATAAGGGTGCAACGGTAACTTTAAACGGTGACAAAATTTATCCGATTCAGTGTGAGGATACCTTGACTTACTGGATGGACACGGCATTCCTTTGGTCGCACAAGTACGAAAATTTTGGCGATACACCGCTTGGTAAGAAAATTGCCGAAAACACAGGTGTTAAAGTAGAATACATGCACGCGTTGGCAGGCCAGGCGGCAGAGCAGGTGCAGCTGCTTATGGCATCTGATGAGCTCCCTGACATTGTTCAGCACTCTTGGAACAATTATCCCGGCGGACCTGATGCAGCGATAAACGACCAGTACATTTTAAAGCTTAATGATGTTTTTGAAAAATATGCTCCTGCACTTGTGGCAAGGCTTAAATCAAACGAAAGCTGGGATAAGCAGGTTAAAACCGACAACGGCTCATATTATTCATTTCCAATGCTGCTCGAAGAGGGAATTTTGCAGGTGGCATACGGACCGATGCTCAGAGCTGACTGGCTCCGCGAGCTTAAATTGGATCCCCCCAGAACTATTTCGGAGTGGGAAACTGTTCTAAGAGCTTTTAAGAATAAAGGTGTTGAATCACCTTACATAGGTGGACTTACTGCTACGCTTCAAACCTTTGCTCCGGGTTTTGGAATATACGTTGACTGGTATCAAAACGACGGCAAGGCAGTGTATGGATATGCGCAGCCTGAATACAAAGAACTTTTGAAAACTTTAAACAAGTGGTATAATGAAGGTCTTATCGATAGTGATATTGCATCAATTGATGGTAATATACTTACAAGCAAAATATTAAATGGTCAGGCAGGTTCTACAATTTCATGGCTCGGCAGTGGAGTTGGACAGTGGCTTACCGCCAACGAAAAACTTGTTCCCGATAAGTTTGACGTAATCGGCGCACAGTTCCCAGCAATGAAAGCAGGGGAAAATTCGGAATATAGCTATATGAGTGCACCTGTTTCAATGGTTACAGCATCAGCAATAAGCACAAACTGCAAAAATGTTGAGCTTGCAGCGCGTTTCCTTGACTATGGTTTTACTGAGGAAGGTCACAACCTTTTCAATTTTGGTATAGAGGGCGAAAGCTACAACTGGGTTGATAAGGATGGCGAAAAATATCCAGAATATACTGACCTTATCATGAATAATCCCGACGGCTTGCCAGTAAGCAACGCAATGGGTCTTTACATGCGCTCATGCTACAACGGTATCATGGTGCAGGATGAAAGGTACATGGAGCAGTATTATCCATACCATCAGCAGACAGATGCACAAAAAGAGTGGTGCAAAACGAATATGGGTAAACACTTATTGCCTCAGCTTTATGTTCTTAATGAAGAAAGCGAAAAGGATGCCGACATTATGGCAAGCGTAAAAACTTATGTTGACGAAATGTCAATTAAGTTTATTACAGGCAGAGAGCCCATTGAAAAGTTTGATGAATATTTAGCACAGCTTAAAAAGTTTGGACTTGATGAGTCGATAGCATTCAGACAAAAAGCACTTGAAAGATATAATGCTAGATAGATAATTAAAAATATAATAAAAATCAGCCATGGCCGCAAAGCTATGGCTGATTTTTTACCTGTTTTCAAAAAATCCTTCAGAAAGCATGGAGCAGAAACAAAGTTACTATTTTTAAGGCCAATTCCAGACAGGACAGCCATAATTGTAGCGGTTACTCCAAGTTAATATTTATATCCTGACAAATTGTTAGTGCTTGCTTTTGGCGTACTTGCTTGTTGAAACTATGTTAATGCATAGTTAGTTTGTCAGATACAACGTAAGAAAATTCTTTATATAAAATTGCCCTTTATAAAAGTTTATAAAGGGCAATTTTTATGAGGAAAAGGTATTACTTTACAATTTTTCCTTTTAAAATTACTTTTTCAACGTTGAACTTATGGTCAACAAGAATGATGTTTGCTATGTTACCACATTCAATTTCACCTCTGTCGCAAAGAGAAAGAGCACGGGCGGGATTTTTGGATGCATATCGGAAGGCATCACAAATGGAACAACCCGTATGTACCATCATATTGCGACACGCTATATCAAGCGTAAGTTTTGAACCTGAAATTTCACCCATGTTGTCAAAGTTTAAGTCATAAACTCCTTCGTATCCTTCGGGCGCGGGAGCATCTTCCTCTGTTGCATCAGAAATTAAAATAATTTTATCTTTGCCTTTGATTTTTGATACGAGTCGGAGCATATAGGGGTCAACGTGAATGCCCTGACTGTCAGATATAAGTTCCGCATAAATCTCATCGTTATAATTTACTGTCTCGTCAACACATACGCCTCTGCATTCAGGATAATTTATTATAGTTCCTGTTGCATTTGTGTGATGAGTTGCTATTTTTAGCCCGAAAGGCATTAGCTTTTCAATCTGTTTTGGCGATGCTTCACTGTGGGCAACTGTAAAAACGATATTTGGTATAGCTTTTTTAACATCTTTCACAAATTTATTAATACCTTCGCGTTCAGGTGCAATAGACCAGGCGAGGGCGGTGTCTTTAACCGCATCAATAAGCTCTGCGTATTCTTCGCTTTTAGCCTCAATACTCCAGCTTAAATCTTCTCTGCATGCGCCAAAATTCGGGTTTAAGTATGGGCCTTCCATATAGTAGCCGAGAAAATTTTTAAAACTTCCGCTTGCTACAGCATTATCAATGTTTTTTACTGCATCAAGATATTCTTTTTTAGAAAGGCAGTAGGCGAGAGCGGGCATTGCGTCGCAAACACCATGCCCCAGTGCATGATTTGCAGCTTTCTCTGGCTCTGTATAGTAGCTGTAGCCGCCTGCTGCATGAGCATGAATATCTATAAGACCCGGGCCTGCATAAAGTCCTTCAGCATTAATGATTTCAGCATCAGGAGGGATAGAAATTTCCTTACCAAAGTCTAAAATCCTTTCATCTTCAATCAAAACTATGCCATCAGGAATAAGATGGTCGCATAAAACAATAGTTGCATTTATAATTGCCAGTTTTTTACTCATTACAATTCTCCTACCAGTATCTTATAAAATCGGGATTTAAGAATCTCATAAGTGCTTCCATGTAGAAATAGTCACCATAAAGGGCACCTTCCTCATAGCCCATATCAAAGGGTATTGCATGAGATACTTTGGCGATAAGGCAATCGGCATCAGTGGGTGCGGCACATGTGTCAATTATAGCTTCAAGCTGCATTGCTGCCGCGTTTTTGAAAATTCTCTTTGTCATATCATCATCGATATACTTACACATTTCCAAAAATCCGCAAGCGGTTATAGCGCCTGCTGAACTGTCACGAGGCTCATTACTTCCGTCAGTAAAATCTAAATCCCAATAGGGAACATTGTCTTTCGGAAGTCTTTCAAGGTAAAATTTTGATACCTTTTCGTGTGTTTCTATGGTTTCGTAATTACCTGTGTAAGAATAGGCGATAGGAAACCCATATACGAGCCACGAATGACCTCTTGACCAGCAAGACTTGTCGCTATTCCCCTGAAAAGTAAGCCCTTTTACAGGAGCAAGGGTTACAGGGTCAAATTGATAATGATGAAAGGACGAACCATCCTCCCTTATAAGATATTTCATGGTTGTGCGGTAATGCGCTACTGCCGCATCTGTATATTTGCTATCGCCTGTTTCCTCGCCTGCCCAGAAGAAGAGGGGGATGTTCATCATTGAGTCAACGAGTGTTCTGTACATTTCGTACTGCTCAGGATCTCTTTTGCCAGACCTTATAATAAAATGGTTGTGCTGACAATAATTTGAAAGAAGAATATCTGCGGCTTTAATTGCCGCATCACGCATCTTTATGTCACCTGTCAGTTTATATCCTGCAACGCATGAAAGAGAAAATATAAATCCTACATCATGATTTTGGAGCCATTCACCCGTTTCGGCATGCTCCATAAAAACTTTTATGCTTTTCTCAGCAGCTTTTTTGAAAAATTCATCCTTGGTATATTCATATGCAAGATAAAACATTCCGCAAAGCATACCGCTTTCCCAGTTGAATTCCTTAAGATGATCATATTTGAAGTTTTTGGCATAGAAAGATGGAAAATCCTTGCCTGTAAACTTTTCTGCAAGTTTTCTTGTATCAGATACTGCTTTTTTCATTGCAGTATTAAGTTTTTCCTTGTCAATGGTAGCGTCATCTAAAAAACGTTCAAGATTTTTAAGTTCCATTTTAATGCTCCTTTTCTATTTTGAAGGTTATACCGTGTTTTATGTCTGCACTGTCACGATCTTCAAAACCTTTTATCATATCACCAAAACCAAAGGTTGTATTTCTTGTGTCATTTATGAGCATGTTTTCGGGTGTGATAACTCTGCCGAATGTGTTTAAAATTTCAGTAGGTATGAATGTGTCTTTTCCGTGTCTTGCGCAGATATATGCCAGGTGCCCTTCGCCAAAGCCATCCTGGGAGAGTGTTATCTCATCTATATCTTCAACATTATCAGTAAGTATTGTTACATTAAATATAAAAGGTCCTTTTTCAGAAATGTTATAGTTTGATGTAAGTAGGGGTTTGAAAACACCTTTGGTTACGGTCTTTTCCTCACCATTTTTATATTTGGCAATAATTTCTGTTCTCATAAGAATGCTCTTGTCAGGCATTAAAATCGTAAGGTCAATACAACCACATTCACCCTTTACGGCTTTTTCGGCTTTTTCTATAAGCTCATCAATATCACCGAGCATTATATTTTCTTCTTCAAAAATTTTATCATTTGGAATGCCTTTTCTGTAAAGTTCCCATTTTTCTTTTTGAATTTTAAAGCGGTTTTCTAAAATTTTTCTGTATGCGAGAAGGTCAGCTTTAATTTCCTGCATATTATCATCACGCATACCGCTTTTAAAGTCAATAATACGCTGTGCGCGAAGCATCGTTTCATACATTACAACTGCGAGTTCTATGCGCATGTATGTTTGCAACGTATTGTCATTTTTGTCTTTTATAGTTTTAAGGGTATCAAGCAAAAAGACATTCGTTTTATGCCAGTCATCAAAATTTACATTTTTGCGGACTATTGTATCATTTATAAAAAAGTACTGTCTTGGTGCACGGTTTATGGGCGCAGATGCTACTGCAAGTGCAAGCGGTGTCGCTTCTTCTTCTGTTACATCCATAGTCATCATAACAGCTTTTTTCATTCTTTTAAATGGTTTATAAACATCAATACCATTTAGTAAAAGACCAGTATATGCTACAAGGGGAAGTTGATACAAAATCTGTTCTGTGCTCATACCCCAGCATGTTGCAAGTATGCCTGAAGGGTTATATCTTTTTCCAAAATCAACGTACGAATCGGTGTTAAAATCGAAGTTTGTCCAAGTGCATACAAGGTACTTAATACCAAGGCGGTCATACTCTTTAAAAAACTCAACTCTTCTGTTGTTACGGAATTGTGCCATAGGGGAGCGGTCTATAAATTCGTAGCACCAGCTTTGCATAATGATGTTGCGCGGAATTTCCGGAAGAATTTCTTCGCACAGATAGAACATATCATCAGCCATTATCATCGTCTTGCCAATAGAATTTAAAAAGTTGTTAGTGCGAATAATGTGTTCTAAAAATATTTTGCCTATGCCGCCGTCTTTCTCGAAGCGTGTACGGCATTTTTCGCAGGATGCTATATCAAAATATTCATCAAAACCTACAGAAAAATATTCGGAGGGGAAAAGGTCGCTTACTTCTTTAAAATATGTATTAAAAAACTCAAAAACCTTTTCGTTTGATGCACAAGTGGAAACATAGTACGCATCGCCCTCTGCATTAAACCTGCCTCTTATATTGCCATGTAGTTCTGCTAGATCTGAAAGGTTTTCGTGCTCCAGAAAACGTTCTGTGTGTGAAAGATTATTGACATGAGGAATAAGCTCAAGACCAAGCTTTTCTGCATATTTAACGATTACACGTATTTCCTCGGGCGTGTAGCTTTCTTCAGGGGAAATGTAAGGATAACTCTCTGTTCTTACTCTGTCTTCAAGATATAGGAAAAGTCCGTCAAAACCACTTTTTTTTGCAATGTCAAAGAAGTTGAAAATTACGGGAAGAGTTTCCTTTTGCCTTGCAAGGTCAATTTGTGTCAGTTTTTTAAAGCTTTTCATAGTATGTCTCCTTTTAAGTAAAAAAGCAGGGGAGGATGCCATAATCTCACTTTATATGAGCCGATGTAGGCATCGACCCCTACAATCATTTAAATATTAATATGCCCCTGTCCATATAGGATATTTTGCTTCTTTCCAGTTATATATGACAACCTCGTGTGCTTTGTGATAACTTATATTCATTACAACGGTTTGTTTGGGGTTATCGGGGTCAATATCTTCGAAAGAGCCTGGGCGGACCGTGTTCGAAGTTTCATCGTAAACGCTATAGCAGGTATCAGCGGAGCGGGTTATTATAAACTTGTCTGTCGGGCCGCGAAGTGCATCGGAAGTAATAACAAATCCCGTGCTGAATGCTTTTTTAATTCTCTCGTGAGTTGCTATCGACATTTTTTCATAGTTTGGTCCAACTTTGCCCGCTTCAGGCACGGTAGTACTATTTTTTACAGGAGTGTAATCATCTGCATCCTGAGCGGAGGATTCCATCTGCCAGTCGGCAAATTCATCACTATACAAAAGGTATTCGCCATTGCCGTCGTTAGGTAAAACAGAGAATATCTTTTTAATTCTTATAACATTAGGAGCGGTTGCAACTCTAATTACGTCACCACGCTTAAGATTTAAATGTGCCGGAGTAATATCACCGTTTGAAACAGCCTCGGAATCCACAACATACTCCACGGGATTGTTGCCGATATAACCGAAAATTTTTGTAACCTCATAACCTTCATCATCAAGCGCCGTGGAAATTCTGTCAACCAGTACATGCTCATGTGCCGGTACAGTGCCGGTTGAGCCGCCTGCATAGTTACGGAAAACAAGTATCTGCGCCTGACGACTTTCGCTCATATCATAAACCTTCAGGTATAAAAATCTGAGACGCTGGTTGTCACTTAAAAACCAGTTGTTTGTAACCACGGTAATATCTTTTTCCATATCCATGAGTGTTTTGCCCTCAGGGATAACCGGAAGAGCTATCATTGTGGTGTTTTTGCAGGAAATATAACCATCAATCGTGCCATAGGAATTATCCTGCCAGGTATAAAAACCGAAATAATAGTGGTTTCGGCATGGATTATCACCAAGTTGTATTTTAGGATTTGAAGCTTCAACGTAGCCTGCGGGTGTTTTACTGCCAGCATATTCGAGCCAGTAATCAAGAGTAAAGTTTTCAGGGTCGGCAACAAATGGCTCGGCAGTGTTTCTCTGTGCAGTATAAAATTTGGAAATTTCACCATTTTCATTAAGGACATATTTTATAAGCTGGTCCTGTATCACACCACCGTCGGAGAGCTTTTCGATAATGAGCTTGCCTGAATACTTTGTACCGTTTTCGTCAGATTTTTTTCCGTTATACTCAATATCATTTGCGGAATTATAATTTTGAATTTTCTGACTGTTGGCATCAAAAATTCTGAATGTTCCCTGATGAGTACTGCTAAGTCCTTCACCCGTTGCTGCTGCAGTAATAAGGTAACCATAATTACCTGTTGTTTTACTGTCGCCCCAGCCACCGATTTTTCCGTCAAAGGTGAGGGTAAAGGTTTTAACGTCATTGATTTTTAATGAAGATACATAAGGTTTAACATTGTCTGAAAATTTATATTCTCCGTCACCCTCATCAAGCATAATCGTGTTATCCGAAAGTTCGAGTATTGCTGCATCAACTTTTTCGGAGCCTATCATAATTTTTGTATATGTTCCATCTTCGCTTTGCATCACAGAAAGAACATCGCCAGCTTTAACTGCGGAAAAATCAACCACTTCGCCTTCGTCAAAAATTACAGTGTCATATTTTGGATTGTCAATTTCAAATACAATTTTAGTGTCAGTGAATTTTTCAATAAAACTATAAGATTTAGGTGTTACAGTGTCAACGTAATATGATACGTAATTTTCGGAGAAAATTATATCTATGTTTCCGTTTCCATCATTATCAATCGCTTTTAAAAGTCCTGTAGAAGGTGTAAGTTTTGAAACATCAAGACTTGTTGCTTTTCCGTTGTATATTAATTTTGTGCCGGATATATTTAGCCTTAAAATATCAGAGCCATCATAATACTCAAGGGTTGATACAGTTGTAGCAGGGGAAATGTCCTCGGCTGATATTTCATAGATTTTTGTACGTGTGCTTGGTATACAAATGATAGCAGTATTTTTACTGTCGATTTCTTTGTAGTAAAGTTTTACTGAGTAACCGAGATAGTGAGGGGCATCGCTTTCGCCTGTGTTATACTGAGTTTCGTTAATCATAAACTTACCATCGGAAAGAGGGGTGGATGGTGGTGTAAGTGAGGTATATTCGTTGGCGGTAATAACACCTTCGGTCGTTTTTACATCAAGCCACATAGTGAGAGGGTTTTCACCATCTATAGTTTTGTATTCACCCCGAGGGAATTCTGATTGTTGCAAAATATCCATTGTGAGTGCATTGTAAAGTATCATGGCGCCATCTGACCAGTTACATTCAAGATAATCACCTACAGAAACTCTTTTTAAAAGTCCATTAACTGCTGCAATCGTAAGGTAACCGCCAGGGTATCCGCCGTAAGATGCAGCATAAACATCAAAGCCCGTTGCTGATAAAACTATCTTTGCTGCCTGTTCTGTTGTAATAGTAGTATCAGGTCTGAAGGTTCCGTCGCCAAAACCATTTATGATTTTCAAATCAGTAGCGGTTTTTACTGCGCCTGAGTATGTCGCATCACTTGGTATATCGCTAAAATTCGTATTTTGAGGAGGTATTTCACCAAGCCCGCAAAGTTTCATAACCGATACAACAAATTCTGCTCTCGTAACCGGTTTTCTTCCATCAAAATTTTCAGGGTCAATAATCTCGAGAGAAGCTAAAATTTTCTCCTCGGTTTTCATTACATAGGGTGTAACCTCATCGCTTCCTTCTGTCGTTATTTCTCCTTCAGCGTATAAGCTCATAGGGGAGATGAGCATCAAAAGTGCAAGTATTAATGATAAAAATTTCTTCAAAAAAATCACCTCGTGTTTTTAATGTTATTCTGCTTTACTTCCCGAAACTTTAATATCGTCGAGATAAACGGTTGCACTACAACTTCTTCCGTGTGCCATAAAGGTTATGTTTCTCATGGTTTTTACAGGGAGTCTTTCAGGGAAACCACCGTTATAGAATTTATTTGTTTCAACTAAAAGTTCATCATTAAGATAAACTGAAGTTTTGGTGTTTTCCTTGTTGCCCGGCTGATACACTACTTTAAGTTTGTACCAGGTGTCTTTTCCAAGGCCTGTTTTTAAAATGCCGCCGTTACTTACACCGACGCTTGTTTCATCTGTTTTCCATGTAAGCGCCATACCGCCGCCTCCTGCACCTACTGTTTCATTTTTAACAAGCATAAGTGCTACTGCACGTGAGCCAATATGGATATTGAAAAGTGGTTCTGTACTTGAAGAATCAATCATAAATCTGAACTCGGTAGTATATACATCGCTTTCAGGTATCATAAAGTTTGTATTAAAGTAATCTGCATAACCTTTTGTGTTAACTGTAGGAGCTGTTGTTATTTTAATACATTTGTTTTTGCGGTCAAACGGGTCCTTTGTAACTTTTCTGTTTTCTTCCGGGTCGCCTTGGAGAACAAAGCCCCATGTGTCATAAAGCTGGGAAACATCTTCGATATCTTCAAAGGTTTCTTCGTAAACGGCGCCCTCTTCATATTTCTTTTCGTAAGGAGCGTTCATTTTCTTTTCAATTTCGCTCCAGAAATATTCTTTATACTGTGCCCAAATTGGAGTAGGTGCAAGACCTGCAGCACCATATACAGAGTTTCTCATAAGATATGAACCGATTACGGTTGAGTCTTCATTACCTTCAAGAACACCATCTTTGTTAAGTCCTACAGCCGATACAACACCACCGTGTTCTGCCATGGGTATGTTAAGATAATACTTAAATCCACCATCAGGTGTCTGGAACCACGAAAGAAATGTTGCAGTTTTGTCAAGAAGATATACAAGCCTATCATCAAGTCTTTTCTGAACATCATCAGGAAATTTATTGTTATGCGTTGCTCTTATATTGCAGATAAGAAGAAACGGATTCCATATTGTACACATATTTGCAGGAGTTGTTTCGTTTTCAATAAAAGTGATAACTGTTTCAATTGCCTGCTCAACGTAAGGATATTGTCCGCCAAGCTTTTTAATTGCATCGGAAAGCTTTAATGCACCGTTTGTGGTGTCTGATGTTATTGTATCAACACCCCAGCAACCTGTTTTCGGGTTTTGCTTACTCAAAATAAACTCCAAAGCTGCATCGCCATAACCAAGCATTATTGCTGTGGTTATTGAGTTTGTAATTTCGTTAGCTGTTCTGTAAACCTCGTTTGTCCAGTTCTTTTCTTCCATCCATCTGATATAAGCCGATTCACTGCTGAAGTGTTCGGGGAGTGAGGAAGATGCTTTGCTGCTTGCAGTTTCATCTGCGGATGCAGTTGCAGTAGCTGTAATTCGTTCCTGATATGTGGGATAAAGCGGTTTTCCGCCTATCTGTACAAGATTTCCTGCAGCTTTGCTTGATGTACGTTCACGTTTTGTTTCAATCATGTAGTTTCCGTATAAAGGGTCATAGAAATATCCGTCATCAGGATTTTGACGGCTTTGGTAAAATTCAATCATTTTCTCAAAAAAGCCATCAGGAACATATGGGTCGGAAACAAAGTCGCCGTTTATAAGTCCCATTCCGGGGAATGATGTCATCCATGTAGCAGTAGCTTCCATTTCGCCTTCAAAACCAGGGGTGTAAACACCGCTTGGGGAGTTTGTAAATCCGCCTGTGTCAGGGTCATAAGTTTCAATTAAAAAGTCAACAATATTTTTTCCGCACACTTTGTCAAACTGTGTAACCGCGTTCCAAAGTTCATCAGAAACGCCATTGGGTTTTTTAACTTCGGGGATGTAATTCGGGTCAAATGGCGGTTCTTCTGCAACGGGCATTTCACCGTCATTGCGTGGTGCGTAAACTTTAACCTCAACGATTGAGTTCCACAAATTTACAGTATTGCCGTGACAGTCAAGTTTTATATATTTTGCGGTTGCACCACTAAGATTATATGGTGACATTTCCTTGGTTTTTGGACTTAACACATCGGTAAGTACGCGAGTGTATGAAGTGCCGTCTGTGGAAACAGAAATATCAAATTTTGACTGTCTTGCATCTCCGCTATACCATGCAATTCCTATATAGCCAAGCGGCATAGTTTCTTCAAGTTCATATATAATCCAGCAGTCATCACCATCGCCAGACCAACGTGTCTGCCAGTTGCCGTCAATAGAGCCTTCGGGTGCGTTGCCGTCATCTTCGCTTGCTACTGCGGTAATAATATTATACGAAGGACCTTCAGGTGAAGTTGATGCGGATGGGGAAGACGTGATATTAACCTGCCTTTTTTCACCATCCCAGTCTACCTGGCAACCCATAGCTTCACTTATAAATCTAACGGGAACCAGTGTTCGGCTTTCAACTATAACGGGCGGGCTGTCAAGCTCTGAGGCTTTACCTGAAATAGTAGCAAAAGTATTGCCGATAAAAAGTATAACTTCAGTACCGTTTTTTATTCCGGTGATTTTCTGTGTTTCCCCATCCCATTGCACATCTGCATTGAGAGCTTCGAAAATTGCACGGAGAGGTACCATAGTTCTGTCATTAATGATAATGGGCGGCACATCGCACAAAAGCTTTTCGCCATCAATTTCGATGGTGATATCACCATCTGCAAAAGCGGGTGTGCAACTTAAAAGCATCAATGCTGCCAAAATCATTGCCAATAGTTTTTTCATAAAATCATCCTGCCTTTCTTGGACTAATGTCCATTCTATAATATAAGTTTATATTTTGTGTATAAAAAAATCAATGCCACGGGCGGACATTTTTGATGCTTAATGTCAGTTTGTAGCATTGATTTTTGTCTGTATTTATCTGTATGCACTGGGTGGCTTTTTATAGTATTTTTTAAACGCGGAATAAAATCCCCTGACACTTTCATAACCAACGTATTCCGAAATCTCTTCAATGGTCATTTCAGTGTTCTGGATTAAATCCACCGCAACCATCATTCTCTTTTGTATTATTAGCTCTCGCCACACGCATCCAAAATGGTTTTGTATTATTCTGTTTGCCTGCCTTGTACTGAGAAAAAGCATTTTGGCTATATCTTCTACAGAAATATTTCTGTCATAATACACATTTGCCAGTGTGTTAATTTTGTGTACACGGCTTATATCGCTGTCGGGAAAGATTTCGTCAACACTTTCCTCGAGTTTTAAAATGCCGCTTTCAGCCATAAGTGCAATTATAACCTCGTGAAATGCAGCACTTATTATGTATTTGTTGGCTGATGTGATACTGGAAAAGCATTTTTGTAAAACATCAAAAATTGCACTATTATCTTTTATGTGATGACATTTCTTCGGCAAAATTTTGCCAAGCTTTGAATATATGTCATTGGGACATTCCAGTGCATTTTTAAAGAAACTGAAGCTGACACAGCTTGCTTCTGTATCCCCACTTTGGAAAAAAGTCATATGGTCTATATTTGGAGCAACAATCATTACTTCGCCAATACCAAGGTTAAAGTCGTCGTTTTCAACAGTAACCTTAACGTTACCGCGGGATACAAAAATCATAACATAAAAAGAGTGTGAATAAAGCTTTACGTGTTTATCGCGCGGATATATAGCGTTTGCCATTATTGAAAACTCAGTATTTTCAAGATTGAATTTGTATTCACGTGGTGTAGTAAATACATTATATTCGTTTTCCATCACATACAAGCTCCTTTCACAAACTTATTTTAATTTTAGTTTAGCACCAAAAAATAAAAATGTCAATACAAGAAAAATGGAATTATGTGATATAAGTGGAAAAACCTCGTAGTTATGCGGAATTTACGGGTTGTGATACACACAGACATTTTCTTTGCAAAATGTCAGTTTTTATCATTGCAAATAACAGCATTTAAATGTAGAATTAAACTTGGAGGGAGGGGATGTATAATGGTTTTTGACTTTCACACACATCCTGGGTATAATACGACCAAAAAATTTGGCTTTGATATGACAATGAGCTTTTCGTAAACGAACTTAAACGAGCAGGAATTTGCCGTGCGGCAGGCAGTGCACTAGATTTGGATTTGCTGGAAAATAGTGAAAATTACGGAGAAACAATAAAAAAGCTTAATAAGAAAGCTTATGCTTTTTACTGCGACAATTCAGATTTTTTCGTGCCTGGTATTCACATACATCCGGATTTTACCGAGCTTTCTGCAAACGAGATAGAGTTTTACTGCAAAAAAGGTGTAAGACTTGTAGGTGAATTGGTTCCATATCTTATGGGATGCGACACATATCTTTCTGATGGTTTTTTTGAACTTTTTGAGCTTTGTAGTGAAAAAGAAATGGTAGTTTCTTTACATCCGGGTGATGTAAGTGAAATGGAAGAAATTGCAAGGAATTTTAAAAACATGACCCTAGTTATGGCGCATCCTTCCTATGGTGACGATTATATGCACAGACTAAGTATTGTGAAAAAATACGAGAATGTTTATCTCGATTTGTCGGGGACGGGCATTGCAGCAATGGGAATGCTGCGCTATGGTATTGATGTGGTTGGAAAAGAAAAAATTCTTTTTGGAACGGATTTTCCGGGGTACAACCCTGAAATGTATGTGAGAAGCGTACTCTACGAAAATCTCACAGACGATGAAAGAGAGTATATTTTTTATAAAAATGCCTGCAGGCTGTTAAAATTGGAGGAAAAATATGATGAGTAATTATGTTTTAAAAGGAAAAGAACTTTGCTGGGACAAATATCTTTGGGATAAAAGTGAGGGCGTAAGCCTCAGAATACATAAACCAGAAGAAAAAAATGTTGTTATAGAGGGCGAAGGTGACAACGCTATAGGTTCATTTATTCAAATAATAAAGGTGGAAGATAAGTACAGAATGTACTATTGCGCTCATAACAGAAAGGGTGGCACACTTTCAGGCGGTGTTTTCTATATAGCGGAAAGTAATGACGGTATAAAGTTTACAAAACCAAGTTTGGGTATGTTTGAGTGTGACGGGTCAAAGAACAATAATATTTATTTTACGGATGATCGTTTTGTTGATAACTTTACAGTACATTACGATGAAAACCCCGACTGCCCGAAAGAGGAAAAATATAAAGCGTTATCGCTTTTTGTTTCAAATAATTTTTACACAACAGAGCTCGGTCTCTATGTAAGCCCCGATGGTATTAATTTTACTTTTAAGAAAATACTTCCGATTAAAGGCGTTTTTGATAGTATGAATATTATTTTCTGGGACAAAAAGGATGAAATTTATAAGCTTTACATAAGAGATTTTCATGCACAAAACGGCGAGGATGTTACATATGAGCCGACCGAGGCTATGGAAAAAGCCATAAGAGACGTACGTCTTGTAACATCAAAGGATCTTGAAACCTTTTCAAAGCCTGAAAAAATTAAATTTCAAGAGGGAGCGGAGGATTTTGAGCTTTATGTAAGCCAGATTATGAAATATCCCGGCACAGAGCTTTATTTCGGATTACCCACCAGATACAAAAATCGTGCCAAAGATATAAAAAACTATGATTATCTTCCAAAATGGCAGTACAGACAGAAATTTCTTGATGAGGGAAACCGCCAGGGAACAGCACTGACAGACTGTGTGGCAATGACCTCAAGAGACGGATTTCACTTTGAACGATATGACAGTGAAGCCTTTATAAAACCTGGACTTGAAGCGACAGAAAACTGGGGATATGGTGACGGGTATATTTCTCACGGCTTTGCTCTTACAGAAATAGAAGGAAATCCCGATAAAAAAGAAATGTCTTTTTATATGGAAAAGGGAAGAAATATTAATGACCGTAAAATTGTACGTGCTACTACCCGTCTTGACGGAATTTTCTCCTGGCGTGGTGATTTTGAGGGAGCAACTCTTTTGACAAAGCCATTATTTATAGACGGCGACAGTATGAATATTAATTTTTCTTCATCTTCGATGGGTAGCATTAATATAAAAATATGCGATGCTGACGGAAATGAAATTGAAGGATATGACAGCAAAACAATATTTGGCGATAGCCTTTCAAGACCTGTTGATTTTGAAAAACCGCTTTTTGCTTTAAAAGGAAAAGAAGTGAGAATTAAATTTTTCCTGAGAGATTGTGATTTATATTCATTTGAATTAAATTAGGAGGCAATAAAATGAATACTTACAACATTGGAAACAGCAGAGAGGTTTGCTGGGATAATTTTCTCATTGAAAAGGCTGACCGCATTAAAATTCAAATGCATAAACCTATAAAAAGAAATGCCGCATTAACACTTTCTGAAAAGTGGGAAGGTACAAGCTGCGGATATTTTAATTCTTCAAATAAAGTTGGAGACAAAATAAGACTTTATTACCGTGCGTCAGGTATTAAGGATGTTAAGGGTGAGTTTTATTGCTTTGCTGAAAGTGATGATGGAATTGAATATAAAAGACCAAATCTCGGCAAAGTGGATTTTTGCGGAGATAAGAACAACAATATCCACTTTACTGAGGACAGATTTATAGATAATTTTTCGGTTTATGAAGATAAAAATCCTGCGTGTCCGCCTGAAGGAAGATTTAAAGCCATTTCTCTTATTTTCGAAGGTGACGAAAATAAGCATAGCGAGGAACTTGGTCTTTACCAAAGCAGTGACGGAATAAAATTTGAGTTTGTAAGAGTTTTGGATGTTAAGGGTGTTTTCGACAGCAACAATATCCTGATGTGGGATGAAAAAGAAGAAATATACCGCCTTTATTTAAGAGATTTTCACGATAAAGACGGTAATGATGTTGAGTATTTTCCTGATGACAAGATTGTAGAACCATGGATTCGTGACGTTCGTATTTCAAAATCAAAAGACCTTATCACTTGGACAAAGCCTGAAAAACTTATATATCACGGAAGTGCAGAAGATTATCAGCTTTACACAAGTCAGATTGTAAAATACCACAGAGCGGACATTTTTATTGGAATACCAACAAGATATGTGAATCGTATTCACGATGCAGCTCCTTCGAACTTTAAATATTTGCCTTCATGGGGAGGAGAGAGACAGCAGCTTCTTGAAAAGGGCGTAAGAAAAGGAAGTGCCATTACAGATGCCGTGCTTATGACATCACGTGACGGACTTAACTTTTTAAGACGTGATGAGCAGTTTTTAGGGTGTGGACTTGAGAAAGAACATAACTGGATTTATGGTGACGGTTATGTATCATATGGGATTATAGAAACTCCTGTTGAAGGAAACGAGGGCAAAACAGAGCTCTCTGTTTATTCTACAGATGATTATCGTAACCCTCATACTCCAAACTGTCTTTTCAGATATACTGTCCGTCTTGACGGATTTTTCTCCTGGAGAGGTGATTTTAAAGGCGGAAGTGTTTTAACAAAGCCCATCACTTTTGAAGGAGAAAGCATGGAGATAAATTTCGCAACTTCTGCACTTGGAGGGGTAAGAGTTGAAATTTGTGACTTGGAAGGCAACGCGATAGAAGGATATGACAGTGGCATTTTATTTGGTGACAGTCTTTCAAGACCTGTTGAATTTCAAAAATCACTTAAGAAATTAAATGGAAAAGAAATAAGAATTAAATTTACACTCAAAGATGCAGATTTGTATTCTTTTAAATTTAATTAAGGTAAAGGAGAATTGATATGAAAAAAGTAAAAGACAAACACATTCTGGTAGGAGCAGACTTTGCAGGCTTTCCGCTTAAGGAAGCAGTTTGTGAGCATCTTCGCAAAAAGGGATGGACAATTTGTGATGTAGGCGTTAAAGCTGACAGCGACCCTGATGATACAGATTTGATGTTCCACAGAGTAGGTCTTCGTGCAGGTGCTATGATTTCGGAAGGTGAATATGAAAGAGCTCTTCTTTTCTGCGGAACAGGTATGGGTATTCATATTGCTGCAAGCAAGTGCCCACATGTTCATGCGGGTGTGGTGGAAAGTGTTCCTGCAGCACTTCGTGCAATTACAGGAAACGGTGTAAACGTTTTGGCAATGGGTGCTTTTTATGTTGCACCGGCAATGGGCTGTGACATTGCAGATGCGTATCTTAATGCAGAGCTTGGCTCGGGATACGAATGGTGGAAAAACTTCTATGAATTTCATAAGCTTGCTATTGATGAGCTTGAAGCATTTGATTATGAAGAATATAAGAAAAACGGATTTAAAGTAAATAAGCTCGGGGATTTTCCGCTACAACTTGAAACAAAGCCTGAATAATATAATCAATTTTATAACAGATAAATTTGAAATATAAAAGCAGAGCTTAATGTACATGCACACGACGATATGATATCAGGCGTATCAAAAATTGATACGGAGTAACCAAAGAAAAAGGGATGTTGTATAAGTAGAAATTAAAAGAATTCTGTAAAGTAAATGATGCTTGTTTTGAGCAATGTGAATGAAGTTTTTATTTTAAAATTAATAAAAGAAAACGGCTTAAACGCAGTGTTTAAGCCGTTTTTTAAGTGGCAGGGGCAGAGCACTGCCACTCATATACACAATATGTCTTAAAGTCTTGAAATATGGGGACATCAGTTTATTTTTTTGTTTTTGTAAGTATATATTTTTCTACATTTGTTACGAAAATTTCAGCTTCTTCCACTTGGCGTTTTACATCTTCCTTGGGAACAACATAAAAATCCTCGTAATCAGTTTCATTTCTTATATCAAAAGCGATTTTGATTATATTTGACATTGTTTTATCAAATATTTCTGTCTTGATAAATTCCCTTTGAAAATTACTGATAACGCCTGAGTGTTTTTTATAGTCTTGTCCTTATAAAGCAAGAACCGCTCTTGCGGCATGAAATATGGCATAATAAGAACGATTAGCATCATTATCAAACATTTCTAATTCTAATGTTTTCTTAGAATCTTCCAAATCTCTTTTGGCTTTATTCAATCTATAAAATGACAAATCAATTGTTTCCTGATTATACACCGATGCTCAACCCCTCTTTCAAAATATTCTGATAAAGCGGAATAGAATTTTTGTATTTATCAAAATTTGGTTTATCTTGAAGTTTTATTGAGAGTAGGACATCATACTTTAAATCAATATCATTTGCTATTTCAGAAATGCATCTACGGTATTTGTTTAAATTATCTCTGTCCATATCAACTAATGCCATAATATCTATATCTGATTCTTCGTCATAATCGCCACGTGCATATGAACCATATAAAACAACATTTAATAGTTTGTTGCCGAATATTTTTGATAATTCAGCTTGAGCCTCTTGTAATAATAAATTAAGAGTTTTAGCTGTACACATAGATAACACCTCCTATTACATATCATCTTATTATTTTACATTGTATCAAATAATTAAACGAAAATCAATATTTTTTAAAAAATCTCTTTAAATTCATATTATATTTATATATTTGAAATCTGTTCGTCTATATAGGCGTTGATTGACTTTCTTGCAATTTTCCAGTTGCGACCAACCTTAAAACCTTTAAGCTGACCGGAGGAAAGAAGTTTATATATCGCATTTCTGCCTATCTGTAATTCCTCCATAGCTTCTTCCGGTGATAAAATATAATAAGGATTGTATGTCATTAAAAAAACTCCGTTCAGATTATTATTAATTTAATGTCGTTAATATAAAACATTATCTTCATATAATTCGAGCGGAGAGGGGAGACTTCCGTTGTCAAAAATCTTTGAGTCTGAATTTGTTACGGTTACATAATTTGTAGCAATATCTTCAAACTTTTCTAAAATTCGTTTTGTTTTGTCTTTACCGTATATGTTTTTAAATTCTGTATATGTATCAGAGGCACTACGCGACTGATTACAATCTTTAATAAACTCTTTTAAAAGTTTAATATGTTTTTGTTTGTATTCACTCATATCAATTCTTTCCATAGCTGCCCTATAGGTATAAATCATACCTTTACCAAACATTTTGCCAAGATAATATTTATATAAATCATTGCCAATTTTATGAGCGCATCTCATAAATGAAGAAATAGACTTTATATCGTATTTCTCCTTAAGTGTCTTTATTTTACCTTCCATACATCGGATTTCTATTCTGACAATATTTTTGGCTCTTTCAATTTCGCTTTCGGGGAATACATTGGCTTTTTGCTTCTTCATTTCCTGATACTTGTTGTATATAGAAATTGATATGTAGTCTTTTGAATATACCGTAAAATCATCCTTCGTAGGTTTTGTCCGTTTTGCAGTATAGTCGTACATCTCAAATAATTCAAGACCGTATGGTATATTACCTCGCTTCATGGTTTTAATATATGCCTTAACCTGGTCCTGGTTATCTAGCTCGGCATTAACACAGAAATCAACTCTCTTAAGCGAACATTTTTTAAGTTTTGGTAAATGTTTCGACTTGTCTTTTAAAAGTTCATTTACTTCTTCTTCAAGCTCGGGATAATCGTTAGTATTAAAAAGCCCGACAAAGTTATCGTTTTCCATAACTCGTCGGGCAGATATTCTATAAATTATTTGGTATGAGTAAAATTTAGGTTTCTTTATTATATGCATACTTATTAAAATCCCCTTATCAGATAATCCCCAGTATTGCATACCGTTTTTTATTTGTTTCCATTTGCTCATATCTTTCAGTTTTAAGTCATATTCAATTTTATAAAAATCTTCATTTGTAAGTGTAGAACTTACTTCAAATGTATGTATTGTCATAATTTGTATCCTCCTGTAAATACGCAATTTTATAAATAGATTATTTAAATTTATAACGTGTTATTGTGTTTATATTTTATATTTGTGATAAAAAATATCTTATTCTCTTATTCTTATATAGCTTATATGTTACCCGATGTGATTACGTAGTGTCATAGAGAATTAGTTTTTATTATTTATATGTTATATAATTTTTAATTTAATATAAAAGTACAAACTTGTTATTGCATTTTTCGGGGATTTGGGATATAATACAAATAAGAAAGGGGTGTATATTATGTGTACTAAAAAACAACTTGATGAAATTATCGGTAGAATAGTTTCTTTTTCAAAAGATATTTTTGGTGATAAATTTCAGAATGTTATATTGTATGGTTCATATGCCCGTGGTGATTATGATGAAGAATCAGATATAGATATCATGATTATGGTTGATATGAGTAGGGAAGAATTACAAAAATATCGCACTGTGTTCAGTAAGTTTTTCTCTGATATAAATTTGGAAAATGAAGTATTTTTAACTTCAAAACTGCAAAGTCAGTCATACTTTAATGAGTGGCAGAATGCAATGCCTTTTTATCAGAATGTAATTAAGGAAGGTGTTGTGTATGCCTGATAAAAGCAGAATGGATCTTGCGACATACAGACTCGATAAAGCAAAAGAATGTTTGCATGCAGCAGAGATTTTAATAGAACCTGAGGAGTATCTTACTGTTTTAAATCGTGCATATTATGCAATTTTTCATGCAGTAAGAGCAATTTTGGCAACAGAGGGAGTAGACCGCAAAAAACATTCGGGGGTTATTTCGTATTTTCAGCAAAATTATGTTAAGACCGGTATTTTTGATAAGGAATATTCCGGTATTGTTCAGGAGGCATTTGAAGTAAGGCAAGAATCTGATTATGAAGATTTTTTTGTTGTTTCAAGAGAAGATGCCATAGTTCAATATGAAAACGCAAAAAAGCTAGTTTTGGAAGTTGAAATGTATATTGAATCAGTATCATAATAAAACTGGAATCGTTAAAGATAAAAATATATATCATATCTATGAAATAAATTATTGGAGGTGATATATATTTTTGAAAACCAGAAGTTCATAACACGAGGTATCAGCGAGAAGATGCCGCCGCTCCTGCAAATTGTTTTGTGGGAGCATATTTTTAATTTGCCTGCAGATAGAGATTATCTGCAGGTTTTCTTTTTGTCTGAAGAAAACGGAAGGCAGAGAATAAAACACACTCAGGAAGAGCCGAAGTATTGCAAAGAGTATGTGTATGATTTTGACACACCGATTACAGCAAAGATTTTTGTAATTGATGACGGGACACACTCTACAATGCTGCTGGCAGAAGAATACTAAAAAAGGAGAAAGTTTTAAATGAAAGAAAACAAAATTACGTGCTTCGCTTGCGGAGTAAAATTGACAGAAGAAACAGAATACTGCTTTGACGGTAAGCGTATGTGTCAGCATTGCTATGATGATATGACAGTAACATGCAACAACTGCGGAGAAAGAATATGGCGAGAAAATGAGAGAGGCGATGACGCTCATACTTTATGTATCAGTTGCTATGAAAACTGTTACACAAATTGTGAAGACTGTGGCAGGCTGATACATAATGACGACGCATACTATGAGGATGGCGAAGACTATCCATACTGTCAGAATTGCTTTGAAAAACTGAATGACAATGCAATCAAAAATTACAGCTACAAGCCCGAGCCGATATTTTACGGCTCGGGCAATATTTTTTATGGAGTGGAGCTTGAAATTGATAAAGGCGGGGAAGAAAACGGTAATGCACAGCAGTTAATTGATATCGCAAATAGAAATGGTGAACACATATATTGCAAACACGATGGATCAATTCACGACGGTTTTGAAATTGTATCACACCCAATGACACTTGATTATCACACAAATAATATGAACTGGCTTGGTGTTTTAGAAAAAGCAATAGAAATGGAATACCGCTCTCATAATACTTCTACTTGCGGTCTGCACGTTCATGTAAACCGCTCTGCTTTTGGTAAAACATATGAAGAACAGGAGCAGGTAATTAAAAGAATAATATTTGCAGTTGAGAAATGGTGGAACGAACTGGTAAAGTTTTCAAGACGTACAGCAGAAAACTTAAATCAATGGGCAGCAAGATATGCTACCATTTCAAGCACAGCTACAGAAACATATGACAAAGCAAAAGGCAAACATATGGGCAGGTATGTAGCCGTAAACCTCGAAAACTCAAACACCATAGAATTCAGGCTTTTCAGAGGAACTTTAAGATATAAAACATTTCTTGCAACTCTTCAATTGGTTGATGAAATATGCTTTTATGCAATAAGGCTCTCTGATAAAGAAATGGAAGAGCTTTCATGGTCTGATTTTGTATCAAGAATTTTACCTAACAAACACGAACTGATTGAATATTTGAAATTAAAACGGCTTTATGTAAATGAAGCAGTAATAAAAGGAGATGATATATAATGTGCGGACTTTTTGGCTATATCAATTATAGCGGAGAAAGAATAAAAAATCTTTCGGATTTAACAAATTCTCTTGCAAGGCAGTCGGCTGTAAGAGGAACAGATGCAACGGGAATATCTTTTTGTGACGGAGGCAGATTAAATATACAAAAAGAAAGTAAACCGGCATATAAAATGGATTTTAAACATCCTGACAATATCCGCTCCCTGATAGGATACACACGCCACTCCACGCAAGGGAGTGAGAAGAAAACATATAATAATCATCCGTTCATCGGTAGATGCAGGAACACAAATTTTGCACTTGCACACAACGGTGTATTACTAAACGATAAAGAACTTCGAAAAGAGTACCATTTGCTTAAAACTAAAATAGAAACAGATTCTTACATAGCGGTTCAGTTGATTGAAAGGAATAAAGAACTAAACTTTAAAAGTATTAAAAGTATGGCAGAACTGACGGAAGGGAGCTTTAGCTATTCTATACTTGATGATAAAAATAATATATGGCTTATTAAAGGGGACTCGCCTTTGTCGATATTGCATTTCAAAAATCTCAAAATTTACGTCTTTGCTTCAACAGAAGAAATACTTTTTAAGTCACTTATTGATGTTTCAGACCTTTTTAAAGAAATAAAGCAAGGTGCGTACGAAGAGGTAAATATAAATGAGGGTGATATACTTAAAATACGTTATGACGGCGTTTTAGAAAAAGATACATTTAAATATAGCTGTTACTACGGCAGAAATTGGTGGGACTATGGTTTCTTTGGCAAAAGGGATAATAAGAAAAAAGACTACCTGGATGACCTTAAGGCAGTAGCAGTATTCCAAGGTTTTGAACCGGAAGAGATAGACAGACTTGCATTTGCAGGATTTTCGTATGATGAAATTGAAGAATACGTTTATATGGGATGCGGAGGTGAAATATAGACAAGATGAGATACATAAAATTAGCGCTTGTGGCACTGATTGAGATTTTTGTTGATGCATGGGTAAACAAAAAAGAGGGAGGTGGTAACTAATTAACATTATTATAAGGTCACAAGGAAGTTGCACGAGTGCTTATGAAAAAATTTCAGCATAGCATCAAGGCAAAAGAAGCATAAAGTTTGTGTATGGGAACTTTGGCGCAGTTACATTAAAAACAAAATTCAACTGACAGGGATTGCGCCTGTCAGGTGAATTTTGTTTTATATTTCGTTAAACATGGTTTCAGCCAAAGAGATAGCATAAAGCCAATGCATATCTTTGTCAGGATGATTTATATGATTTATCAAAAGTGAATCCGTGTCAACGCCGCTTTCATAAAGCTTTTGCCATTTACTGTAGCAGTCGCATATGGGAACATTCATTTCTCTCGCAGCCTTTTTTGCAGCTTCCATAAAGATTGACAGTCTTCCGCTGTTTTGAATCTCGGCAACATCACCGGCAATTTTAATAAGCTCAGGATGTGTTAAAAAGTTGCTCACCTTTGTACAGTTCATTTGTTTTGTCATTAAAATAATTTCGATGTCTTTTTCCTGAAGCTTAGAGAATATCTCTTTCAGTGTACTATAAAACTTGTCCACGTGAATACCACCATCAGTCATTGCATCGTTTCCGCCAAATGCAACAACACATAAATCGGGATTATGCCTTATAACATCATTTTCAAGACGTTTTATTGCATCCCAACAAGATTCGCCACTGATACCCGCATTTATAATATTTATGGGAACTGTGGGGTAAAGCTTTGAAAAAATCTTTTTTACTTTATTGTGATATACTGCTTCGCTATCAACACAAATCTTCAACTCATCATTTTTGTCCATATAAACCTCAAAAACACCCTCGGTTATACTGTCGCCTAAAAATGCTATGGTAACTGCCGGGGCAGTATTGCGGTTTTCCTGTTTAAATTTGATTTTATCAATAATTTTCATAAAAAACTCCTCATTTATAATCTGAATTTATTTGTTCCAATATTTAATTTTTGTCCGTTATAAAAAGCGTTAAGTCCATTTGGAATTTCAATTTCGAGGTCTATGTTATTCTTTGTTTTTTCCCATTTAACAAAAACTTTTCCGCTTTTTGTATCGCAGAAGCCTTCTGCAAAGGTTAAATCATCAAAGAAATATGGAGCTATTTCCATTATTTCAAAATTTTCGCTTTCTAAATTTGGGAAAATTCCCAAAATGGTTTTCATCATCCAGGACATAAAATCAGAATACATATGATGGTTTTTAGATGTGGTCATATCCCAATATTCGTAAAGGGTTGTGCCACCGTCTTTAACCCAATCGCTGTAGGAAGGAAACCCTTCTGCAGTTATAATTTTATAGGCATATTCCTGCAGACCGCATTTGTTAAGTGCAATATAAAGATATCTTATACCAACCATGCCGCATGTATGGTGAAAATTATTTTCTTCTACAAGCTTTGCGAGTTGATTTTTCAGTGGTTTGATATCATCATAAAGGTCAAAGTAAATAAGCATTGCAACTGCGGTTTGCTTATTGAGTGTGCAGGTTTTGTCAGCTTTCAGGTAAATTTTCTTGATTTCGTTTATATCTTCTAAAAGTTCTTTTTCCATAGTTGCTGAAGCTTCACCATTTCTTTTTAAAGCTAAAAGCAATATCCTGAGACATTTAATTTTCAAAACACGGTTTATAAATTTTGTGTCAACCTTTTTGCCTTCTGCAACGGGAGCTGCCCAGTCATCAAGTCCGTATAAAATATCGCCATTTTCGTCTTTCTGACTGTTCCAGTAAGCGATACTCTTTTTAAAATATGGTATTCCTTTTATAAGGAGAGTGTCATCGCCTGTATGAAGGAAAACTCTGTACGGAATTTCAAAAAGTGTACCTTCTGAAACGGGACCGTTGCCCCACGCATACCCCCAGCCTGAAGTGGGAACAATTCCGGGAAGCATACCGTCGGGTGTCTGGGCATCGCATATATCAACCCACCATTTTGATAATACATTTTCAAGCTCAAAATTTGTTAAAAACTGTTCTGTGGAGCTTTGAGAATCATTCATCCATCCAAGCTTTTCACGTGTCGGGCAATCGGTTGGCATATAAAACATATTTGAAAGTGTTGCATATTGTCCCATTTCAAAAAGCTTATTAAGTAAATCATTTGAGCATTTAAATGAGGAACGTTTTTTTACATCCTGATGAACAACAACTGCGGTTAAATCTACTTGAACCGATTCTTTTACACCTTGCACCTCGATATAGCGGAAGCCGTGATATGTAAACTTTGGTGCCCAGGTAAATTCTCTTCCGCAGCATATAAACTCATCGGTCTGAAAAAGTCTGTTTTTATAGTAGTAGATATTGTCCATATCGTTAAGCTTGAGAGAGTTGTCAGAGTGAATCTGTTCGGCATATGAAAGCACAAGTCTGTCACCGCTATTGCCTGATGCTATCAGTCTTCCGTAGCCGGACACATTTCTTCCAAAGTCAAAGAGGAAACGTTCAGCGCCTGTTTTTATTATTTTCACAGGCTTTATTTCTTCTGTTTCACGAATTGGATCACAGGTACATTCACGAAAAACCCCGGAAGGGGGAGTGTTATCTATTTGCGCTCTTTCCCATTTTGAATCATCAAAATCGAAATTTTTCCAGTTTTTGTCATAAAGACGTGAATCAAAGTGCTCGCCCTGGTGAAGCTGATTAAAAATAACAGGAGAATTCAGTGTGCAAAGCCATGAATCATCACTGATTAATTGTTTCTTTCCGTTTACTTCAAGTGAAAGTGCAAATTTCGGTATGTCACGCCAAGAGGCAGTGTCAAAATCCCACGCAGTGCCTATTCCTTCGTTATACCATCCGTTTCCGCACATTACCGCAAAAATATTTTCTCCTTCGCAGAGAAGGTGTGCAACATCATATTTATTGTACCAGAGAGTTTTTTCGTAGTTGCTTACAGGTGCAATAAACAGATTATCGGTAACAGATTTACCATTTAAATAATAATATCCGTAACCAAGACCGCAGACGCATACGGTTGCTCTTTCTATCGGTTCTTTTATTGTAAAGCGTTTGCGAAACTGCGGTGCATAGCTTAAAACGTTTCTGTCAAAAATAGTACGTGGCTTAATAAAATTATTTTTATTGAACATAATATAATTCCCCCATAGCAACTGTTAATTAAAATAATTATATATTGTCTTATTGGTTTGCACAATGAATAAACCTGTCATTTTTTTTAGAAAAAACAATTTTGTTTACATAAGGACTAAATTTTTATTAAGCAATAAAGAAGGGGTGATATAACCGCTGTTTGAATTTATTTTTGGTGATTTTCATCTAAATGTGATTAGAAAAATTGCAGTGTGTAAACGGAAAAAATATGTCATGCTATTGAATAATTGAAAATGTTTATCATTGACTTCAAAACGGCAAATTACTATAATGATTTTATAGGTGAAATACACTTAAAATATGTTTTTTTGACAATTTTGTTTGTAAAAATTATCTAAAATTAATTTAACGTGGCAGGAGTGATGCAAATGGACATAGCAAAAGAACTAAGAATGAATAGTTCAAAAGAATATAGTGTAAATATAGAAAATGTTTCAATTTGTGTTCTGACGGATTATGCCAACGATTATGAACTGCCGTTTAAATATAAGCGTGGCTTTGCTTATCCATACTATAAAGTGGTTGCGGTTTCAAAAGGAACAGTTAATATATATATGGATTATACATTTTTTACTTTGAAAGAAAATGATGTTGCGATTATAGCGCCAGGAAACAGATATTCTATTTATCCGGATGATGGTTCAAATTATTATTGCATTGGACTTGAATTTACAAATAATTTTTTGAGGGGTGTTATAGATTATTATTATAGCCTTTCAAAGCTTATTGAAGAAGAATACCGAATGTTTGAAAACAGGAGAGAGGTTTCGGAAAGTATTAAAAAGTGTTTTGAAGCGGTTACAACAGATGATATTGAATCTATAGGCGTAAATGTTCATTTTATGATTAACGAGCTGATGAAACTAACAGGAGATAAGCTTCGTGCCAACTATAAAGAGAGTAAAAGTGATATGAGTCGCGTACACAAAATAAACATGCTTATTCATAGCTTTTACGATGAAAATATATCAATAGAAGATGTGGCAAAAGTTCTTTATTTAAGTCAGAGTCAGACGATAAGGCTGATACGAAGATATTTTGGAATGACATGGAAAGAACTTATAATAAAAAAACGAATGGAAGTGGCACTTTGGAGTATTGCAAATGACAGTATGCCTATAAGTGAAATTGCATCGCTTGCAGGATATGGTTCTGAAAGAGGATTTTACATTGCATTTAAAAAATACTTTGGCAAGTCGCCGAGTTTTTACCGCGGAAAACATGATTTGGCAGAATCAATATTGGTGGCACAAAAAACAAATATAAATAAATCTACAAATGTAACGCAGGACGAAAGGGAATGAATAAATGGTACAGATAAAAGCAGTGCAGATGGATTTGGGACGGCAAAAGGAAACAATAGAAGAAATATATAATTTTTTCAAGTTAGCCAATGATTATAAATATAATACAGTAGTTTTATATTTGGAGGACAAAGTTAAAACAGAATCTTATCCGTATATTTCTGATGAAGACAGTTATTCTCCGGAAGAAATAAAACAAATAGTAAAACTTGCTTCGGAATTTAATCTTGAGCTTATTCCTGTTGTTAACAATTTTTCTCACACAGACGGGTTCTTTGAAAACGAAGAAATGAGATATATTTCAGAACTTAGAAACGGAGATGAAGGCTTTTTTGGAGATATAGATAATCCCGTTTATTTTTCTGCCTGTCCGTTGTTTTCGGAAGCAAAAAGCTTTTTTGATAATTATTACAAAGAAGTTGCATCTCTTTTCCCGTCTAAATATTTTCTGGCAGGGCTGGATGAGACGTTTGATATAGGAAGCTGTGAACTTTGTAAGGCTGATGTTGAAGAACATGGAGGAATAGGGCACCTTTTCTTAAACCATGTTATAAGAACAAATAATGTACTTAAAGCACTTGGGAAACAAATGCTTATGTTTGACGATATGTTTTGGTTATGCCCTGAAGTTTTACCTGATGTACCTAAAGATATTATAATGTGTACATGGTGCTACGATTTTGTTGACCGTTATCCAAGAAGTCCTTATGGCGTTATTATGCAGAAGGACGTTTTCGCCGAGTATGATAAACTTGGATTAAAATACATAATGGTACCATGGGCTAATTTTACACATAATGTTGACAGCTTTACAAAATATGCAAAAAAGTACTCTCCGTTTGGTTACCTTAACACGACTTGGGGGATGACATCTGAAACACTGCATTTTACATACCCTTTGGTTGCATATGCGGGAATGCTCTGGAATGGGGAATTGGAAGATGAGCCTTTTGAGAGAATGAAAAAGGCAGTGAGAGAAACATGTGGTGTTTCAAATCCTATAGAGGTTGCCGCGCTTTCCGAAGCAGCTACAAAACCATATCTTATGAGAGCAAATATTTATTATTGCCATGATTTAATAGTTCGTAAAAACGTAAATTTTGATGATGAGTACAAAGATGTTTCATATAATTATGATGTTATTAAAACTATAGAGTCTGACAATGAAGTGGTAAAACAGATAAAATACAGAGCTAAACGTGCAAAGCTTTTGTATGAGCAGTTCCTAATTTCCCAGAAGGTTTTTGATATGCGCACGGGAGCGGAGAAGACAGATTTAAGTAAATGCGTTGAAAAGCTTTGTAAAATTAAGGAAGAGATGCTCGGGTTATTCAAGGAGCAGGAAAAAGTTTGGAATAAATACAGAGCAGGTGTTCCTAAAAATTATCTTGAGAGAGATAAGAATGATATAATATCAAGTATTGAAAAATCGATAAAAATTGCAGAAGAAGCACGTTTTGAACAAAACGGATATCTTGATATTGTGTTCCTGATGCCTGATAAGAATATAGATAACCTTATAGACTTAAAAATTCAATATGAAGACGGAAAAGAAACAGTTTTCGA
Source organism: Clostridia bacterium (assembly GCA_045656005.1). GTDB lineage: Bacteria > Bacillota > Clostridia > UMGS1883 > UMGS1540 > JAZNQN01. Next base: position 1,441 of record JAZOQG010000004.1, on the reverse strand, counting down.
AAATGGGTACTATAAACCTTTATGGACAGCCTGCTATAATATCACTGACAAAGGTCCATATTTTTTCACGGCATCCCTTGCCATTGAAGCCGATAAAAAGATAAAAAGCTGCAGTGTAAGTGTGAAAGGCATAGGAGAAGCCCACATTGAACATATATATGCCTTTGCAAAAGGTGTAACATACAGTCCGCAAATAGTTAAAGCAATACACGGTAATGTTAAAAATCCCGATAACCTTCTTAAATATGATACGAGATGGTGTTCTGTAGGACAGGATGATACCATAAAGTTTATGAACGATCTGAAATTGAGAAAAGAGAAATCGACAATAGAAGTTTGCTTTTAATACTATAAAATATTTTGAAAGGGTGTAAATTATGTTTAAAAAATTACTGCCAATCTTTATGGTGGCACTTATGTTAACTTCGTATACAGTATTTGGTGCCGGCGAAGAAAAAATAAGTATTGATTATCTTTTTGACGGCAACTTTGAAACCGATGAAATTGGGGGAGAACCATGGAACAGCACATGCTTTCCTAATGATGGCAAAATATATGTAGATTACATCCCGGGGACAAACAATAAGGCGGTGAAACTTGAGTCGCTTCAAGATGGCAAAATTACTACCGATAATACGCGTTTTGGCTACAAGATTGAACCGGCTCTTCAGTTTGAGGAAAATATTGTACTTGAATTCGAACTATTTTATGAAAGGTTCGGTAATAACGGATATCTGGATTTGGAAACAAGAGATGGTGCGCAAAGAGAAGGGAAATTGTTGAGTATTGACGGGAGTGGTGCTTGTAAAACTCCCGATGGAAAAGTGATTCAGAGATTATCAGAAAATAAACTTTTTCGCTTTTCGATATCTTATGATATTTCAGAACATACTGCGGATTATTATATTGACCACAGGATTGTAGCATCAAAAGTTAAATTCAGCAGCGAACTTACAAGCCTTTATCTCTTTCTTCCTTATATTAAAAATCTTACAAGTGAAGGGGGCCCGATAGTGTATTTTGATAACATTCGTGCCTACTATGCCGACATTCCTATGTTTCAATATGAGAATAATGGTGTAGAAATTTCAGACGAGATAAAGCTTCCTGTATCGGGTGTTGCAACGGAAGAGGATGTACTCACTTATATGAAAGACACAGTTTGTCTTTATGTTAACCAGAACACAGTTGCAGTTGATGGGGAAACTTCACTTATTGATGGTGCAAATCCTGATGTTAAAACCTTTGTGATAAACGGGAGGTCATTTGTACCGGTCAGGGTTATTTCAGACTATTTAGGTTATGAAGTAACGTGGGATGAAAAAAACGGTGAAGTGGTTATTGTAAACGATAAAAAGAAAATTGTTTTTACAATCGGTAAAAACACATTTATACTTGACGGCAAAGAAATGCCGCTTGATGAAGAGGCGAGAATTGAAAA
>JAZOQG010000003.1:0-68031 GCA_045656005.1 Clostridia bacterium | reverse complement strand
CCGCTTGGCCTCCGACTTCGCAGCAAAACCGCTTCCTTCTCATCCAGAACCCGAAAGTCCGGCGTCAAACTATGCCGGTCTCTCTCCTGCCCCAACAGGTGTGTATTTTCCCGCAACAGCGCAGTACAAAAGGCGTCCACGGTTTTAATGTCTGCCCGATAGACGCGGAATAATTGTTTCCTCAGCTTCTCATTGCCGGGTTCTTCACCCAAACGAACAGAGATTTCCTGGGCAATTTTATTGCGCAATTCCGCGGCTGCCGCTTTTGTATAAGTAATAATGAGAAAGTCATCTACATTCTGCTGCTCGGTAAGGATTCGATGAAACAAACGCTCCACCAGGACTTTGGTCTTTCCAGAGCCTGCGGCGGCAATTATGGCACAAACTTTCATATAAAACTCCTAAAATATATGCCGCAGCGGTGCTGCGGCACAGTTTTTATGCTTCTGAAACTATTTTTTCAATCATTTCTTCAATGTCACTTTGTGCCCTGTTTTTTGCAAGAACCAATTCACTTATCAAAATCTGTTTGGCATTAGTGAGCATTTTTCTTTCACTTGTGGAAAGACCTTTTTCTCTGTCACGGCACATGAGTGCTTTCACAACTCTTGCAACCTCATGGATATCGCCGCTTTTTATTTTCATCATATTCTCTCTCTGACGTTTGTTCCAGCTTTGCGAATAGTCTGAAACATATTCTCTGAAAGAAACAAGCACACGGTCTGCCTCTTTCTCGTCAATAACGTCACGAATACCTATTTCAGCACTGTTTGACATAGGAACCATAACTTTCATATCGCCAAGCGGCATTTTCATCACATAGTATTTTTGTGTTTTTCCCAGAATTTCACGTTCTTCAATATCTTCAATAACACCTGCGCCATGCATGGGATAAACCACTTTATCTCCTATGTTATACATTTTACGTTCCCCCTATGTCGGTTAACTGATATAACATAATTATACTACACTTTTTTTGATTTGTCAAAAAGTTTTAAGAAAAAAATTACATAATTTTTCTTAAAACAAAAAAGCGGTCCGCAAAAAGCAGACCGACTGTTTTGTTTGTTGTTATTTGGGCTGTTTGCCTATATAGGCTAATATTCCGCCGTCAACATAAAGAATGTGACCGTTTACAGCATTTGATGCCTCAGATGCGAGGAATATAGCAGGACCTGTAAGCTCGCCAGCCTCAAGCCATCTGCCTGCAGGAGTTTTAGCGCAGATAAACTGGTCGAATGGGTGACGTGAGCCGTCTGCCTGTCTTTCACGAAGAGGTGCTGTCTGAGGAGTTGCAATGTAACCTGGTCCGATACCGTTACACTGAATGTTGTATTCACCATACTCGGAGCAGATGTTTCTTGTAAGCATCTTAAGACCGCCCTTTGCAGCAGCATAAGCAGAAACGGTTTCTCTTCCGAGCTCACTCATCATAGAGCAGATGTTTATAATTTTACCGTGACCTTTTTTAATCATTGAAGGAATAACTGCCTTTGAGCAGATAAAAGGAGCATTAAGGTCAACGTCGATAACCTGACGGAACTCTTCCGCACTCATTTCGTGCATCGGAATTCTTTTTATGATACCTGCGTTGTTTACGAGAATATCAATAACTCCAACTTCCTCTTCAATCTTTTTAACCATATCCTGAACCATGTCCTCGTTTGTAACGTCGCAAACATAGCCTTTTGCATCAATTCCGTCTGCCTTGTAAGCAGCTAAACCTTTGTCAACAAATTCCTGCTTTATGTCGCAAAAAACAACTTTTGCGCCTGCTTTTGCGTAAGATGACGCAATTGCATATCCTATTCCGTAAGAAGCACCTGTAATAAGTGCAACTTTACCTTCCAAACTAAAATCCTTTAAAGTCATTTGTACTAAACCTCCAAATTACAAAATATGTATTCTTAATATGTATTCAACAACATTTCCCAAAACCCTTCCAAAAAAATTAAATTTTAATGCAAAATTCTCCTAAAAGTTGATATACTAATTTATAAGGATGGTGATTTTTTTGAAAAAACAGGCAAAAGGCAAAGACCCAAGAAATATTAATCTCCCGAAATACCATAATGCACAAATGGAACATGAAAACCCTGAAATGACACATAAAATGAAGCTTGACAGTATATGGGATGGGGAAAGCATAGACGAAGAGAAAAAATAATGTAAAAGGGCTTGATAAAATGCACAGATCACAAAAAGGCAAAACAAGTCACAAATACCAAACTTTTGTTTTTGCCAATATTTTTTTATTCTTTCTCTACGAGGTGTGACTTTTGGCGCAAAAGTCACCAAAACGAAGGGGGTTCCGATTCCCCCTTCAACCCCAACGGCCTCGCAGGGGCGTAAAATTATTGCGAGCAGTTTATGTAATATTAGCGGATTTTGTTTTTGAAAAAATTCTTTCTTTATGCCGCTGATGAGAATGTCGCACATAGCGACATGCACATCTAAAATTGCCAATTCAGCAGCAGTAAAAGTTATTGGCAATTTTTCGGCAGTCGAAAGAATTTTTTTCAAAAACCATAGTTTGCATTTTTCTACTCTCGTCTATTTTATCATATCATTTACAAGTGCTAAAATAATATCAAGTTGTTTATCATCAAGTTTTTTAATTTTTTCAGTAATTTCACTAATTCTTGTAGGGTTTGATACTCCCTCATCAAAAAACTGAGCAGGTGTAACTCCAAGGTATTCACAAATATAAAAGAAAACTGTCATAGAAGGAAAATTAACTTCTGTTTCAATGTTATTTATATAACCAGGACTTTGACCTATGGATAAACTCATATCTCTTGCTGAAACGCCTTTGTTTAAACGCAATTTTGAAAGTCTTAAACTAAATTCATGTTTCTCCATGTCACCACTCCTCTGTGTCTAATTGTACTATATGTTGCCCTTGTTTTAGTTTGGTTTATTCATTAATTTCAATTGACATGTCCAGTTTATTTAGATATAATTAGTTAAATATCTATTTTAAACGAAGGTGATAAACATGGATACATTTACAGTAACTTTTTTCGGTCACAGAGATTTTTGTGAACACTCGAAATACGAAGAAAAACTAGAGGAAATTATCCGCTCTGTTCTCTCTTCTCATACATACATTAATCTTCTTATCGGCAGAAACGGCGAATTTGACACCTTTGCCACTTCCGTTATAAAACGCATACTGAAAGAAAGAGAAGATGATTTTTACACTTGTCTCACTCTCGTTCTCCCCTATCCTACTGCAGAATATAAAAACAGCGCCGAATATTTCGAGGAATATTATGACTCAATTGAAATATGTCACTCGTCACGCACCTCTCATTTTAAATCCGCAATTACCATCCGAAATCACGAAATGATTGACAGAAGTGACCTTGTTATTTTTTACTCCAAAGAAAGCTCTGGTGGTACTGCATCCGCCTTAAAATATGCCAGAAAACAAAATAAACAAGTTATTAATCTGTGTCTTTGTTAATTTTTCTGTGATTCTCCCCATATAAATAATAAAAAACTTGACATTAGTATATAAAATAATGTACAATATAATATGGCTTTTTTTATAATGCAATTTTTTTAAAGGAGGAATCAGTATGCTTACAAAAGCACCCAGAGGAACTGCGGACATACTGCCCGACGATTCACATAAATGGCGCCATTTGCGCACAGTTGCCGCTGAAACGGCAGCACTTTTCGGATATAGCCGAATTGAAACACCTGTTTTTGAACACACAGAACTGTTTTTAAGAGGTGTCGGTGACACTACCGATGTTGTTCAGAAAGAAATGTACACTTTTGAGGATAAAGCAGGCAGAAGTATTACACTTCGCCCTGAGGGCACGGCATCTGCCGCAAGAGCATATATCGAACATTCTCTTTATGCTCTTCCCGCTCCCGTAAAACTTTATTATGATTTGACCTGCTACCGCTATGAAAAACCACAGGCAGGCAGAATGAGAGAGTTTCACCAGTTTGGTGTTGAAAGCTACGGAAGTGACTCTCCTGCAATGGATGCAGAAATAATTGCACTTGTTGATATGATTTTCAAAAATTTAGGTCTTAAGGGACTTACCTTAAATATTAACAGTATCGGTTGCCCCGAGTGCAGAAAGGTTTACCACAAGGCACTTACAGATTATCTTTCAGAGCATCTTGACACCTTGTGTCCCACCTGCCATGAAAGACTTCACAAAAACCCAATGAGAATTATTGACTGTAAAAACCCTGCATGTAAGGAAGTTGCGGCAGGCGCACCTTCAATTCTTGACAGTATTTGTAATGATTGCCGTGACCACTTTGAAAAAACAAAAAAATACCTCGGCGATATGGGAGTTTCCTTCAATGTTGACCCTTCAATCGTAAGAGGACTTGACTACTACACAAAAACAGTTTTTGAATTTGTTTCAAATGATATAGGCGCACAAGGCACAGTTTGCGGCGGCGGAAGATATGATAACCTTGTAGAGTCCCTCGGCGGAAACCCAACCCCCGGCATCGGCTTTGCAATGGGACTTGAAAGAATACTTCTCGTAATGCAGGCTCAGGGAGTAACCTTCCCCGATGCACCAAAGCCCGATATATATGTTGCATCTATGGGCGAATTTGATGCAGTTTTGAAAATTGTTTCAGAACTTCGAAATTCAGGAATTCATGCAATGTGTGACCTTGAGGGCAAAAGCCTTAAAGCACAGATGAAAAATGCTGACAGAATGGGAGCCAGATATTCCGTTGTGGTCGGCGGTGATGAAGTCGCATCTGGAAAAATAAAACTTAAAAACATGGAAAACGGCGAAGGATATGAAGTTTCGTTAACTGCCGAAGCTATCGCCCGTTTTATTGAGGAGGATAAATAATGAATACACTTAAGGGACTAAAGAGAACTCATCTTTGTACAGAAGTTTCCGAAAACGATGTGTCAAAAGAAGTTGTTGTAATGGGCTGGGTACAGCGTGCAAGAAATTTAGGTGCGCTTATATTCGTAAGCCTTCGTGACAAATCAGGTCTTTTGCAGCTTGTAGTTGACGAAAATGATAAAGAAAATTATGCTCTTGCAGAGAAACTCCGTAACGAATTTGTTGTTGCGGCAAAAGGAACTTTGGTAAAAAGAGAGCCTGACATGGTAAATCCTGATATGAAAACAGGTGCATACGAGGTTAAGGTTTCCGAAATTCGTATTTTGTCACAGTCGGAAACTCCTCCCTTTGCAATAGTTGACGATGTAAATGTTCGTGACGATGTAAAACTTAAATACAGATACCTTGATTTAAGACGTCCCTGTGTGCAGGAGAACATGTTTATCCGCCACAGAATTGCAAAAATTGCGAGAGATTTCTTTGACCAGAACGGCTTTGCAGAAATCGAAACTCCAATTCTTCAAAAAAGTACACCTGAAGGTGCAAGAGATTACCTTGTACCGAGCCGAGTTCACAGCGGTTGCTTTTACGCACTTCCGCAGTCACCCCAGCTTTATAAGCAGATACTTATGGTTTCAGGCTTTGACAGATATATGCAGATTGCAAAATGCTTCCGTGACGAGGATTTAAGAGCAGACCGTCAGCCTGAGTTTACTCAGATTGACCTTGAAATGTCTTTCGTTGACGCAGATGACGTTATGGAAGTTAACGAAAGATTTATTCAGAGAGTATTTAAAGAAATCAAGGGAATTGACATTTCAGTTCCTTTCCAGAGAATGCCTTATAAAGAGGCAATGGAGCGCTACGGTTCCGACAAACCTGACACACGTTTTGAAATGGAGCTTATAAACCTTTCAGATGCAGTAAAGGGATGCGGCTTTAAAGTGTTCGCTGACGCAGTAGAAAATGGAGGAAGTGTTCGCTGTATTACAGTTAAAGGCGGCGCAGGCAGCTTTACACGCCGCGAAATAGATGCACTCGGCGAATTTGCAAAAACATACAGGGCAAAAGGTCTTGCCTGGATTTCATGGCAGGAAGAAGAAGTTAAGAGCCCCATCGCGAAATTCTTCTCCGAAGAAGAATTTTCAGCCATATTGTCCGCCGCAAAAGCAGAAAAAGGCGACCTTATACTTATTGTTGCAGATAAAGATAAAGTTGTATTTGACTCACTTGGCAACTTAAGACTTCATGTTGCAGAAAAAATGGGTCTTATCGACGAGAATAAATTTAACCTTCTTTGGGTTACAGACTTCCCGCTCTTTGAATATGACGAGGAAGAAAACCGCTTTGTTGCAATGCACCACCCCTTCACTTCACCCCGTGATGAAGATATGGAGCTTATTGAAACTGCTCCCGAAAAGGCACTTGCAAAGGCTTATGACATTATTTTAAATGGTACAGAGCTTGGCGGCGGAAGTATAAGAATTCATAATCAGTCTCTTCAGTCAAAAATGTTTAAGGCCATCGGCATGAGCGAAGAAGAAGCATGGAACCGCTTTGGCTTCCTTCTTGAAGCATTTAAATATGGCACACCTCCTCACGGCGGTATGGCATATGGTCTTGACCGCTTTGTTATGCTTCTTTGCGGTTGTAAGTCAATCCGTGACGTAATTGCGTTCCCCAAAGTCCAAAACGCATCAGAGCTTATGACACATGCCCCCGACACAGTTGACGAAAAACAGCTTGAGGAACTTGGCATTGCGATAATTAAAAAAGACGAAGAATAGTATAAATGCGGGCAGGAAAACAACTTTTCTGTCCTGCATTTTTATGGAAAGGAGTAAAAAACCTTGATAGAAATTAAAAACTTATCAAAGCATTATAAAGGCAAAAACGGCATTAAAAAAGCCGTTGATGACATAAGCTTTTCCGTTGACGACAATGAAATTGTAGGTCTTTTGGGACCTAACGGTGCAGGAAAAACCACTACAATGAATATGATTTGCGGATATATTTCCTCAACCGACGGTGAAATTTTAATTGACGGCGAAAATGTTTTAAACCTTGGTAGCGAGGCAAAAAAGAACATAGGCTATCTTCCCGAGCTCCCTCCCCTTTATCTTGATATGACTGTGGAGGAATACTTAAATTTCGTGTACGAGCTTAAAGGCGTTTCAGGAAACCAAAAGGAACATATAACCGAAATTTGCGACAAAGTGAAAATAAATGATGTTTCAGGCAGACTCATTAAAAACCTTTCCAAAGGTTATAAGCAGAGAGTAGGTCTTGCGGCAGCACTTATAGGTGACCCCAAAATCCTTATTTTGGACGAGCCTACAGTAGGTCTTGACCCCGGACAGATTATCGAAATAAGAAACGTAATCAAAAAGTTAGGCCGTGGCCACTCAGTTATATTAAGTTCGCATATATTAAGCGAAATCAGCGCAGTTTGTGACAGAATTGTAATTATAAATGAGGGTAAAATCGTAGCCTCTGACAAAACTGAAAATCTTTCACAAACCAAGAGCAAAGCTCACAGATATATCGCTCGCATCAAAGGCGAAAAAGATACTATAGTTGATGCTCTTCGCAGCATCGAAGGTATCATCCGCATAAATCCACGCCTTGCAGATGAGGCAGGAATTTATGACCTCGGTATTGAGGCAGAGCGCGATATAAGAGAAGATGTTTTCTATAAAATGGCGGAAATTAATGCACCGCTACTTGGTATGCGTCCAAGAGAAACATCACTCGAAGAAACATTTATTAAAATTACAACAGGCGCAAAAAAGGAGGTTTTGTAATTGAAAGCGATATTTAAAAGAGAGCTTCAGGCTTATTTCAAAACTCCCGTGGGATATATTTTTATAGGTATGTTTTTGCTGATTTCAGCTTTTTACTTTATAATTTATACCCTGCTTTCAGGCTATCCCACAATTGATACTGTTCTATATAGTCTTTTGTCAGTTTTCATGTTTCTGATACCTATTCTTACCATGAGACTTTTAAGCGAAGAGAAAAATAAAAAGACAGACCAGCTCTTATTAACTTCTCCCGCATCAGTTCCGTCTATCGTGCTCGGAAAGTTTTTTGCGGCATGCACAATTTATATGATTACACTCGTTTTAACACTTTTGTATCTCGTTGTAATAGGCATGCACGGAGAGCCCGCATATCTGCAAACCCTTTGTAACTATATAGGATTTGCACTTTTGGGAATTACATTTATCTCCATTGGACTTTTTATTTCATCCCTTACTGAAAATCAGATAGTTGCGGCTGTTATAACATTTGTCCTCTTTATTGTGCTCTATCTTATGGATTCTCTTAAAGATATGGTTAGAATACCTGTAATTTCCCCTATCTTGTCGGCTCTTTCCATAACCACAAGATTTAACGAATTTAACCTTGGTGTTTTAAGTATTGTGCCCGTGGTTTACTATTTAAGCGTAACGGCTCTGTTTTTGTATCTCACCTGCCACGCACTTGAAAGCCGCAGGTTTAAATAGAAAGGAGTGATTAATTTATGAAAGATAAACTTAAAATTAAAACATATCATCGTTTTATGGCACTCGCAGTAATCATAGCAGTAGTTTTTGTAAATTTAATCACTGCTACTTTGGCTGATAAACTTCCCTTAAAACTTGACCTTACGGGAAATGAAGTATTTCAGCTTAGTGATGAAACGATAAACGTTTTAAAAAATGTTGACAGAGATGTTGATGTATATTACTTTGTGACAAGCGGAAATGAAAACCTTTATGTAAAACAAACAGTTGACATGTACAAAGGTTATCAGAGCAAAATTCATTTCACAGAGAAAGACCCTGCACAAGACCCTGCTTTCGTTAAAAGCCTTGGCGTAGAAATCAGCGATAATTCCGTTGTAGTAAAATCAGGCGACAGAATGAAAATTGTTGATGCTTCAACTCTTTATGATACAACCTTCCAGAAACAGGGCATCGTGTCCTTTGAGCTTGAAGCAAGGCTTACAGGTGCTATCGAATATGTTTTGAAGGATGAAGACATTAACGTTTTGTTCACTTCAGGTCACGAAGAAGTCGGCATGGCATTTTTCCAGAATATTTTAGATAAAGAAAATGCAACAGTTTCGGAAGTTGACTTAAAATCAGCAGATATTCCCGAAGACACAGCCGTACTTTATATTATTGGACCAAGAAGAGATTTTTCGAGTGATGAAATCGCTAAAGTTCAGGCATTTGTAAACGGCGGCGGTTCACTTAATATTTCTCTTGACTATGGTAATGACCTGCCCCTTTTAAACCAGTTTATGAACGAATACTACGGCATCAGCTTTGACAATAACATTATCATGGAAACAGATAATAGTCATATTCTTATGAATAATCCCTTTTATATCATTCCCACACCGGGTGAGCATGATATAACAAAGGATTTTGAAAGCAAAAAACTTGCAGTAATTCTTCCCGAAACGCGAAGCCTTACTCTTTCAGAAAAAGTAGGCGTTGAAAAACACATACTGCTTTCAACAAGCGAAGGCGCAGTTGCAAAAAGCGGAGCCGCTGAAATAAAACCTCAGGTTGAAAGCGGTGATGTTCCTGCAAAATACGTTCTTGGCATGGCGGCAAATGTTGTAGGAAGTACGGGGAAAAAGGCAAGAGTGGTAGCCGTTGGCTCCTCACTTTATGCAGCAAATATGTTTTTGCAGGAAGCAAGTGCAGCAAACAGCGATTTCGTTATAAATTCCTATAACTTCCTTCACGGCGGTGAGATAACCTCCTTCTCCATAACACCTAAAAACGTTGCAGTAAATTATCTTACACTCAATCAGGGTCAGATAATACTTTATGCTATTATCTTTGGTATTCTCCCCCCTATATTGGTTTTGACAGCAGGTGTCTATGTATGGTTTAAAAGGAGGCGCCTGTGATGAAAAAGCGCAATATAATAATTATTTGTGCAGTGCTTGTCCTTCTTATCGGAGCTTATGTTTTTGCAGTAAACTATAACCCTGCAACTGATACCCCAACCCCCGATAAGCCAACAGAAAGCATTGTAGTTTTTGAAAATGACAGTTCATCTATTACCAAAATTCAGTTTGAAAACGATATGCCCTTCACCCTCATAAAAAATGGTGAAACATGGTCAATTGAAGGCAAAAACGTTGAGATTTTGCAGGATAAAGCACTTTCAATAACATATAACGCGGCATATATTTCTGCTGTGAGCAAAATAAAAAATGCAGAAAACCTTGGAGATTTCGGTCTTGATAAGCCATCATCTTCCGTTACAGTTTTCTTTGGCGACAATAGCCAGCAGATGCTTTTGGGAAGTAAAACTCCAACCGATAATTACTATTATTTCAAACTCGCAGACAAAGATGATGTTTACACAATTTCCGAATATACAGCCGACATTTTCTTTAAAACCCCATCATCTGTAAGGGATTTAAATGTAGTGGCGCTTGAAGTAACTGATATTTTAGGATTTGAAATTTCATCTCCCTCGGAAACTTTAAAGGTTGATTATTCCCCCTTAAAAGAAGGAGAAGAAAATCCCTATAACACTTTAAGTATTTGGGATATAACATCTCCCTTTGTTCACAAGGCAGAAAATGAAAAGGTTGTTGAAAAACTCGTAACACCTGCATCTTCAGTAATTGCAGAGGCAGTAATTGAGGATAGTCCTTCATCTCTTTCAAAATACGGGCTTGATACATCTGTCACCATTAAAACCCCCGACAAGAATATAATCCTTCGCACAGGCTCTGCAAACGGAGTAAATTATGCATACAGAGCGGACAAAAAGATTTTATACTCGGTTTCCGCAAGTTCCATTGCATTTTCGAAAGTGCGTGGATTTGACCTCATTCAGAGACTTATCGCCCTTCCTCAGCTTACAGAGCTAAAATCCGTAACTGTAAGCACTCCAAATGTCACAGGCACACTCACTCTCAAAAAGGAAAGCGAAGAAGTAACAAAGTATTTCTATAATAATAAATATGCTGAAGAAACTGCTTTCAAATCACTTTATCAGAAAATCGTAGCACTTAGTATTGACGGAGTGATTGCAAAACCGATTACCAAGATAGCATCGTATGGAACGATAGAATATGTGCTTAATAACGGCGAAACTATTTCTCTCGAATTTTTCCCGTATGATGATTTGAATGTGGCAGTCGAGAAAAACGGAGTAATTCAGTTCTTCATGAAAAAATCAAAACTTTCTGAGCTTGAAGAGGCACTCAAAAAGTTTAAGGAAAATCCCACACAAAAAGTTCAGTAACAAAAATTAAGGCATTTTAATACTCTATATATAAGGAGTGATTAAGATGCCTTTTAATATTGGATATAACAGGAGAAAAGCGGTGGCATATGCAAACAGGTGGGCATACGAGAGAAATCCCGCCTATTATGATTTTTCGGCAATTGGCGGTGACTGCACAAACTTTGTTTCACAATGCCTTTATGCAGGGAGCGGCATTATGAATTATACCCCTGAAACAGGGTGGTACTATATCAGTGTTGACAATCGTTCTCCGTCATGGACGGGAGTTGATTTTCTCTACGAATTTCTCATAAACAACTCCACCCGAGGTCCTTTTGCCGCAGAAGTTGATATTTCCTCAGTAAGAGCAGGCGATGTCATTCAGCTTTATAACGGCGAGAGATATTATCATTCTCTATTTGTTGTCGAAACAGAAGAAGAGCCTGACGAAGATAATGTTTTAGTAAATGCACATACACTAAATGCCTCAAGACGGAAACTGTCATCATATAATTTTGCAAACTACAGAGTTTTGCATATTCTTGGAGTTTATATATAACCAACTTCCACACCATGAAAACTGTACATTTAAAGTAAAAAAAGAACACCCCATGGTGTTCTTTCATTCTTTTGGCTTGATTATCTTTATGTTTTTTATTAATTCTTCCTCTTCTTTGGAAGAATTAATAAAAGTTTCTTCCGCTTTTTTCTGAGCATCAGACAATATTTCAATTGCATCAGTAACCGAACGGAATAAATTGAGATACATATTTTTGCAATCAGGCATAATACTTCTCCCCTATAAATAAAAAGTGCGCAACCGAAGCCACGCACGAAAAATGCATAACTCCAATTGTTGCGACACAATTTCCCACAAACCACAAGTATGCGAAAATAGAGCATGCATTTTTACCAAATTGGTAAAAAATACACACTTGTGGTATATATGTGGATACTTTCAAATCATGTCGCAATTTTAGTATATCACTATTCAAAGAAAATTGCAAGAAAAACTACCACAAACGTGACAGTTTAATTATTAATTTGCATTTTTTAAGTTGTATTTGAACCAACGACCACACCTTGAGGTGCCCAAAATCAAAGATTTTGACCTCTGCACATTTCCCGCCTCGCTTTATCTCGCACTGCGAGCGCTCGGTGGTAAATCAAGTTATTCGCCCGACTGTCGGTCTCATAACCCCATAATCACAAATTCAGTTCCAGCTCTCACATTTAAAGCAAAAAGAGAACACCCTACGGTGTTCTCTTTTTACTTTGGTTGCGGGGGCCGGATTTGAACCAACGACCTTCGGGTTATGAGCCCGACGAGCTACCAGACTGCTCCACCCCGCGATATTGAATTTTGCAATGTCCTTTCACAGAACGTATCTTATTATAACATACAATTATAAATTTGTAAAGTCTTTTTTTAAAAAAGTTTTACTTTTAGTATATTATATGAATAATTGCAAAAAACAATTCACCTTATTTCATATTTTTTATAATTTCCAAAAGATAATCGAAAAATTTTTCTGTGGAAGAAACAGAAAGTCTTTCATTAACGGAATGAACGTCAAACATATCAGGTCCCATAGAAACACAATCGAAATCTTTAATTTTTGATGTAAAAATGCCACATTCAAGTCCTGCGTGGATTGCTTCAATTTTAGGCAAAGTCCCGAATTTCTGTTCGTAGATTTTTTCGCAAAGATTTTGAAGATACGAATTTTCCTTAAACTCCCACGGAGGATAAAATCCTGAGCTTTCACAAAGAAGTCCCATGGATGATGAAACCTTGGTCATTTTCTCGCAAAGTGCGGAAAGTGCACTTTCCTTATTACTGCGAAGGGTGTAAAGAGCAGTAATTTTATTTCCTTCCGTTTTCAGAACACCAAGATTTAGTGACGTTTCAACAAGGTTTTCAATCTTTGCACTCATTTCCATTACTCCGTTTGGTGCACATGTAATTAGGAAAATAAGGCTTTCTTCTGCCTTTTTGTCAATTACCTGAAACTCTCCCTCTCCGTCAGCAGAAATTGACACAGAAAAATATGGTTCACAATCGCATATTTCTTTCTTTATAGTTTCAAAAATTTTTTCCGCTTCACGGCAAAAAAGCTCATCATCTGATACAAGAAGCTTTGCGGTGCAGTCAGGCGGGATAACATTTCCCTTGTCTCCGCCTGCTATTGCCATAATATGAAAATCAGAAACACTTTTTAAATGATTTAAAATTCTTCCCATAACTATGTTGGCATTTTGTCTGCACTTATTTATATCAACTCCCGAATGACCTCCCAAAAGCCCCGTGATATTAATATCAACTCTTTTTCCTTTTGCATTTTTTCTCTCGAATGTTATTTCTGTTTTAAAATCACATCCGCCCGCACAGGAAACGGTTAAAACACCCATTTCCTCCGAGTCAAGATTTATCATTCTTTTGGCAGTCAGCTTTTCAAAATCGAGTGCTGATGCACCGAGCATTCCAATTTCCTCATCAGCCGTGAAAACCGCTTCAATTGGAGGATGCTCTACAGAATCGCTTTCAAGTATTGCTAAAATCATGGCAACCCCGATACCATTGTCGGCACCGAGAGTAGTGCCGTCTGCCTTTATAAAATCACCGTCTCTGTATACTTTGATACTGTCCTTTTCAAAATTAAAATCACTTCCCAAAGTTCTTTGACACACCATATCAAGATGCCCCTGCAAAATAAGCGGCTCTGCATCTTTAAGAGAAAATGTTCCCTCTTTGTAAATGATAACATTGCCAATATCATCACATTCAGCACGCAGTCCGTGCTTTGTGGCAAAGTCCATACAAAAACGACTGATTTCCTTCATGTTGCCTGAGCCATGTGGTATTTTTAAAATATCTTCAAAACGCTCAAAAACTTTTTCTGCATTAATCACAAAATCACCTTCAATAGCATATAAATTTGTTTCTTTTCAAAATTTCAAAGTACTCGTAAATTCCGTTTGAAATATTTTCAGGAAATTTTTCAAAAACCATACCCGCGATATTACTGCAAGTATTTTTGCCGTCAATTAAAAGCCATACAAAAGTTCCCACATCATCAAGTGCAATATAGCTTTTTTGAGGAGTGCCGAAAAAATTATGCGCCACCCATGCCCAAAAACCCTTGTGCGGCATAATCACAACAGCTTTTCCTTCCCTCATTTTCCAATTATAATTCTTTTTAGGTATTAAGTCAAGATAGTTTTCCACCTCTATTTTCCTTTCCGCCAAATGCCGCTTTGAGTATGCTTAAAAGTAAAAGTGCAAAAAATATTACCGCCCCTCCATTACCAAATGAAACCCCTCTGTCAGGGAGTGAAATAAATTCTTCTAAAGTTTTTGTACCTATTGGAATAATAGCAAAAATTGCAAGTAAAATACCAATAAGCCCCTCTCCCGCAATAAGCCCCGAAGTGTATAAAACACCTCTTTCAACTGCTTCACTCGCACCACTTTCTTTTTTGTATTTTCTCTTTTCTGTTATATATCTTAAAACTCCACCAAGGAAAATGGGAGTGCTTAAGTGAACTGGAAGATAAAGTCCTATTGCAAACGGCAATACGGGAAGATGCAGAATTTCAGCCACTACGGATATAAATACACCAATAGTTACAAGTCCCCATGGAAGATTTCCGCCCATAACACCTTCAACCAATGTTTTCATAAGCATTGCCTGCGGTGCAGGAAGCTGATGAGAGCCAAACCCCCACGCAAGGTTTAAAAGATATAAAACACCACCAATTGTCAGGGCAGATACTGCTGCCCCCAAAATTTCTCCTATCTGCTGATTTTTGGGTGTTGCTCCTAAAATATAACCTGTCTTTAAATCCTGTGATGTGTCCCCTGCCATTGCGGCAATTATGCATATAACAGAGCCTATCGTAATAGCCGAAACCATTGCTTCTCCCACACTATCGCCACCTGCTTTCAGTATAACGCTTACCACTAAAAGCGTTGCTATCGCCATACCTGAAACGGGATTATTGGAACTTCCAACAAGCCCTACCATACGAGAAGATACAGTTGCAAAGAAAAACCCGAATATTACTATTACCATCGCACCGAAAAATGTCACGGGGACAAATGGTACAAGCCACATTAAAAGTGCAATAATAAAAATTCCACCAAGCACCCATTTCATTGAAATATCAAGTGAGGTACGCTCATTTTCTGTTTCACTTTTTGAAAATGCCCCCAAAGCCTTTTTAAACGTGCTTATTATAAGGGGCATAGTTTTTAAAAGGCTCATAACTCCCCCTGCCGCAACTGCTCCTGCACCGATGTAACGGATATAGCTTTGCCATATTTCCCACGTTCCCATTTCCGAAATCATAACTGCTGACGGAAAAATAATATTCTCTCCCCCGAACAAAGAGATAAGCGGAATAAGTACAAGCCATGCCATAACCCCGCCCGCAAAAATATATGCTGAAATTTTTATTTTGCAAATGTAACCCACTCCCGCGAGTGCAGGCAATATGTCTGCACCAAAACCGCCTTTATACCCGGGTACGCTAAAATCAATTTCGCTTGGAAAAAGTTTTAAGCCGTCAGCCAAAAACTTGTAAATACCTGAAATCCCAAGCCCCCAGAATACACAGGAGGATTTATTCACTTCGCCCTCGCTTGCCGATAAAACCTTCGCACAAGCACGCCCTTCAGGATAAGGCAGAGTTCCGTCTTCTTTAACTATTAACGCGTTTCTTAAAGGCACCATAAAAAGAACTCCCAGAATACCTCCGCAAAGTGCCACAAATGTAATCCCTAAAAATGACGGCGAATTACTTTTTCCTTCAGCTGCCCACATAAAAAGTGCGGGAAGAGTAAAAATTGCACCTGCCGCAAGCGACTCTCCTGCAGAACCTATGGTTTGCACAATGTTGTTTTCAAGTATCGAGTCTCTTTTTAAAATAACCCTCATAATCCCCATGGAAATTACAGCGGCAGGGATTGATGCGGACACGGTCATTCCAACTCGAAGTCCGAGATACGCATTAGCCCCGCCAAAAAGAATTGCCATAAGTATTCCTGCCGTAATGCTTGCTTTTGTTATTTCCACGGGTGCTTTTTTCCCCATTAATCTAACCTCTTTTCATAAAATCAAAGTTTCATACATATATTTTGTACAAAAAGAATTTTTTAATACCAAAAGCAGGTAAAATATATGATAAAAAATGTAAATGATTTTCTTTTAAATATTCTTTGGGGAACTCCCATGATGGGTTTAATTATATTGACAGGTCTTTTTTTGGGGGTTAAAACAAACTTTTTTCAAATAAGATATTTTGGCCATGTCTTAAAATGTACCCTTTTTTCTCTTTTTAAAAGTGAAACCTTAAAATCCGAAACTTCAAAATCAATCAGCCGTTTTCAGGCAATTTCAACAGCTCTCGCCTCCACTTTGGGAACAGGAAACATAATAGGTGTTGCGGCGGCTCTTTCGGTGGGCGGAAGCGGTGCAATTTTCTGGATGTGGGTGTCAGCCATACTCGGCATGATAACAAAATATGCAGAAAATGTTCTATCAATATATTATAGACAAAAAGATAAAAAAGGAGAATGGCAGGGCGGTGCTATGTATTATATAAAAAACGGCCTTTCTGCAAACTGCCTTTTAAACCCTTTAGGGAAACCCCTTTCTTTTTTGTTTTCTCTTTTTTGCCTTGGAGCATCTTTTGGTGTTGGCAACATGGTGCAGATAAACAGTGTCTCAAATATTTTAAAAAGCACATGGGGAATTCCGCTTTTTTACACAGGGATTTTTTCCTCAATAATTATTTTTATAATTATTATAAAAGGTTTAAAATCCATAGTAAATGTAACCGAAAGACTTATTCCTCTTATGTCTGTTTTATATACCGGTGCCTGCATAACTGTTATATTTGTAAACCGCGATGTTCTTCCACAGATTTTTGAAAGCATCTTCAAAAATGCTTTTGGTTTTAAGGCGATGTATGGCGCCGCAGTAGGAACAGGTCTTAAAAGCATAATTTCAATCGGATTTAAAAGAGGTATTTTTTCAAACGAGGCAGGACTTGGAGCATCTACAATTGTGCATGCCCAGTCAGACACAAAGGAGCCCTGTGAACAAGGTATGTGGGGGATTTTTGAAGTGTTTTTTGATACTATTGTAAGTTGTACTCTTACAGCCACCGCAATCTTATCTAGCGGGGTAATTTTTGAGGGAGAAAATGCCGCTGAGGTTGTGCATAATGCTTTTTTTACTGTTTTTGGTGAATATACAGGTGTGTTTCTGGCTGTAAGCATGTCGCTTTTTGCTTTTTCAACTATAATCGGGTGGTCTTTTTATGGCACATCCGCACTTCAATATATTACAGGAAAAAAATATTTAACTCTTTATAAAATTATATATTCACTCGCAGTTTTGCCCGGTGCCACCTTAAATCTGACATTGGTATGGGAAATTTCTGATACTTTAAATGCTCTTATGGCAATTCCAAACCTTGTTGCAGTAATTGTCCTTTCAGGCACTGTTTCAAAAATTACAAATAATTATATTGAACGCAAAATTTATGGCAAAAAAATAAAGCCGATTATATCGGCTCATAAAGATTATTAAATTTGATGCTTACTTCTCCTGAGGAAAGCACGGCTCGCTCTCCGCTTTCTTTTTTGATATGCAGTCTGCACTCGTCATCAACAAAAAGTGCAGTTGCATTATAAGGAGTATTTCCCAAAACCGTAATTGGATTTCCGTCCATAACAGAAAACTTCTGATATTCTTTTACAAAACTGTGACTCTCAAAATCCCTGAAATATTCAAAGAATATTTCAGTTATGCTATTTGCAAGACTCATTTTTACATCTCTTATATTTTCACACTCAGACAAAACTGCCCCTGCAACATTTTTTATGTCTTCAGGGAAACCGCCCTCGGGCGGCAAAAGGTTTATGCCTATCCCTAAAATTACATACTCCGCTCCGCCATAGAAATCTGGCGTTGCTTCGCATAAAATTCCGCACACCTTTTTCCCTTCAAGATAAAGGTCGTTAACCCATTTTATGCCGCATCTTATGCCCAAAACCCCCTCTATGGCACGCACCGCAGAAACTGCAGCAGCACTTGTTATAAAGGTAATCTCCTCAAGAGAAAACTGCGGTCTTAAAATAAGGGAATAATAAAGACCTGTGGCATCGGGCGAAAAAAAACTTTTCCCCACTCTGCCTCTTCCTGCCGTCTGCCTGTCGGCGATTACCACAGTGCCCTCTGAGGCACCATTTTTTGCAAGCTCTTTGGCATCAGTATTCGTAGAATTTGTTTCTTTTTTATAAATAATATTTATCATTTTATCTTATTCTGCCCTCTGCTATTGGATTTAGTAAGTTATCCCAAAACACACAAAACTTTTTAAAAAGTCTCAATTTCTCTCATCTCCCGCCTTAAGTATAACATACGAAGAGCAAAAAATAAATGTTTTTTTGTTAAAATTTAAAGAAATAAAAATTTTTTTCAAAAAAAACTATACATATAAAAAAAAGTGTGGTAAAATATTTCTATTAGATTTAAAAGGAGTGCTGTAAATGAAGAAGATTTACGAAGGAAAAACAAAAGACGTTTATTCACTTGAAAACGGAAACGTATTGCTTAAATTCAAAGATGACTGCACAGGAAAAGACGGCGTTTTCGATCCCGGTGAAAACAGCGTTGGTCTTACAATCGAAGGTATAGGAAAAGCAAACCTCGAAACTTCCGTTCTCTATTTCGAGCTTCTCAAAAAAGCAGGAATTAAAACTCACTATGTAAGTGCGGATGTTGAAAATGCAACAATGGAAGTTTTGCCGGGCAAAGTATTCGGACATGGTCTTGAAGTTATCTGCCGTCTTGTTGCAACAGGAAGCTTTATCCGCAGATATGGTGAATACATTGAAGATGGAACTCCCCTTGAAGGCGGATACGTTGAATGTACATTTAAAAATGACGAAAAGGGCGATCCCCTCGTAACAGGTGAAGGTCTTGCAGCTCTTGGTGTTATGTCTCCCGAGCTTTTTGAAAGCATGAAAGAGCAGACACTTAAAATTACAAAAATTGTTGCTGATGACTTAAAATCAATCGGTCTTGACCTTTGGGATATCAAATTCGAATTCGGTTATAATAACGGTGAAGTTATCTTGATTGACGAAATTGCATCAGGTAACATGCGTGTTTATAAAGACGGTAAAATTGTTGAACCCGTTGAACTTACAAAGCTTATCTTAAACAGATAATAGTATAAATAAAAATAAATCCCGCGTATTGCGGGATTTATTTTTATTTTTTTATAAACATTTGTGTCCAATAGTTTCCGCTTGCCACATATCCGACACCTATGGTATTGTATGACGAATTCAAAATGTTCGCTCTGTGTCCTGATGAATTCATCCACGAATTTACAACCGCCTGAGGTGTTTTATATCCTTTTGCAATATTTTCCCCTGCACTTTTATACGAAATGCCAAAATCTTTAATCATTTTAAACGGCGAGCCGTATGTAGGAGATGTGTGAGAAAAGTAATTGTTGTCTTTCATGTCCTGTGACTTATATCTTGCCACGCGACTAAGCTCCCAATTTTCCGAAAGTGCCGAAAGTCCATTTTCGCGTCTTATTTCATTTACCAGCCTTATAACCTCTTTTTCATATTTTTGCACATCAGAGCTTACAGAGGGAATATTAATCATCTGACCGGGATATATCAAATCAAAATTTTCTATCTGCGGATTTGCACTTATAAGCTCGCTGACACCAACCTGATATTTCATGGCAATCTTCCACATGGTATCTCCTTTTGATACCTTGTGGCTTGCCGCCACCACATTTGCAGACAAAGCCGCTCCCGCCACAGTAATTATAATTGCATTTTTAATTGTTTTTTTCATAGTGATTTCTCCTTTCCATACATTTATAATAACATGTTAGCATTATTAAATCAAATGTAATATAAGGAACAGAAACCATTCATAACCTCATAAATGCACTAAAATGAAATTTAAGCATATATTGGGTATGGAGGTGATTTATTAATGTCAAACTTTAATTGCAGTTGCCGATGCAATAATGGTTGCACAGCTTTGGCAGTTATAGCATCACTTATTATAGGTATCATTACGGCATTTTTAACAATAACTGCTGTAATAACAGTAACCCCTGCATTTTTGTGGGTAACGTTGGGTATTGCTTTGGTTTACCTTGCCGTAGTGCTTCTTACGAGTGCTCTTGTGAGAGGCTATGATGTGCGAAGATGCATTTGCGATGTTCTTCCCGCCCTTCTTTTGGGAATACTCGGAACAGCTTTAGCATCCGTAATTCTTCTTGCTATAACATTTGCAGCTACAAGCATAATAGGCGCAATTATAACCGGTGCTCTCCTTTTCTTCCTTTCACTTACAATTTCTGAAACTGCATGTTTAACACTTTGTGTTGCAGGATGTTCTCATGAACAGTAATTAAAAATGGGCTGTGACAATTTTTGTCACAGCCCATAAAAAGCCAAATTATAAATTATAATACTTATCAAATTCAGCAGGATGCGGAATTGCCGACAAAGCTCTGCACTCTGCTCTCTTTGTTTCAATAAATTTAGTAAGCATTTCCTCTGGGAATACACCGCCCGCCGTGAGATAATCATGGTCATTTTCAAGGGCAGTGAGTGCTTCATCGAGTGAAGTGGGCAAGTGGCTTAACTTTGCCTTTTCCTCATCGCTTAACTTGTAAAGGTTAAAGTCGTAAGGTCCCCAACCGTTTTCATGCGGGTCTATTTTATTTTTGATACCGTCAAGTCCTGCCATAAGTATTGCAGCATAGCAGAAATATGGGTTACATGTAGCATCAGGATTTCTGAGCTCGAAACGTCTTAAATTTTCATCCTTTGCATAAGCAGGAATACGAATTACCGCACTGCGGTTTGAAGTTGCATAACCAACTGTAACAGGTGCTTCAAATCCTGGAACAAGACGTTTGAAGGAGTTTGTGCTTGGATTTGTAAGTGCACAAAGGGAGGAAATGTGTTTTAAAAGTCCGCCCATAAAGTAGTGTGCATCTCGGCTTAAACCTGCATATCCTGCGTCATCGGAGAACACGGGCTTGCCGTCTTTGAAAAGCTGCATATGAACGTGCATACCGCTTCCCGCCTCACCCATTACAGGCTTTGGCATAAATGTTGCGGAAAGACCATATTTTCTTGCAGTGTTGTGGATTATATATTTAATCATCATTGTAGCGTCAGCCATTTTTGACATTTCGCCAAGATGAGGCTCAATTTCAAACTGACCTGCCGCACCAACTTCAGGATGGTGGTAGTTAAGCTTTATGCCCATCTCTTCCATAAGCATGCACATTTCGCTTCTTGCTTCATAAGAAACGTCAAAAGGCTTTGCAATGTGGTAGTTTTTCTGCTTTTCAACAACAAGACCGCTTCCCTCGCATCCGCTGTTCCAGTGCGCCTGAACGGCATCAACATTAAAGCCTATGCTGTTTGGAGCTACATCCCACGAAACTTCATCAAAAAGATAAAATTCAAATTCAGGGAGAATAAGCATTTTGTCTGCAATGCCCATATCTCTCATATATTTCTCTGCTGAAAGCACAATGTTTCTTGGATACTGTGCTAAAGGACGGTTTTCAGGTTTATCAATAATCATTGCATTACCTGTCATTGATAAAGTGGGTATCTGGCAAAATGGGTCAATAATAGCGGTGTCAGGGTCAGGAATAAATACCATGTCGCTTTTTTCAACAACAGCATAACCATAGTTTGAAGCGTCAAACCCTATTCCGTTTTTCATAACTTCTTCGGAAAAATTCCCTGCAGGAATTGTTACATGGCGGAACTGACCGTTAATGTCAACCATTTTAAAATCCACCATTTTAATGTTGTTTTTGCTGATTAAGTTTAAAATATCCTTAACTGTTTTTCCCATATTCTACCTCCAATAAAAATCATAGTTAAATTATAAAAGTTTTTGAAGGTTTTGTCAAGGTTTTTTAGATAGCTTATCTGCATAAAGCATCTCATCTGCAAACTCAAACGCTTCTTCAGGAGTATTTTTAATAATTGAATAGCCTTTTGATAAGCCTATATTACCATCAATAGCAAGATACTTTTTTAAGCGAATTAAACGTCTTATAATTTCATTTTCAGAAATACCTTCAGTTAAAACTGAAAATTCATCTCCCCCTATCCGAAAGACTCTATGTTCGGGTTCAGGAAAAACCTTTAAAAGATTTTTTGCAACATTCTTCAGCACTTCATCTCCCGCCAAGTGCCCTTTTGTATCATTAATCATTTTAAAATCATCAATATCAAAAAGAATAATCCCTCTTGATTTTTTTTGAATGTTTTTCATATTTTTATCAATATACAAATTGTATGCATTCCTATTATAAACTCCCGTTAAATCATCTGTGACCGCAAGTTTGTGCCACATATTTGCTTCATCAACATATTTATTTTTTTCAGTAAGAATACGAATTTTTAACAAAAGTTTTAATATAATAACTACAAATAATATTGTTATAATTGTTGTCAATACTAATAATGTTCTCATTTTTTCCCCGCTTATTCTGAACGTTGTTATGTAAATTACAGGTATTATTTATACCAATTCCGCACAATAATTATACTCAATATTTTGAGTATTGTCAATACTTTAAGTATGATAAAATTATGTTGGTGATGGAAATGATTAGTTATAAACCTTTCTACAACACACTATTTAAAAAAGGATTAACTGAATATTACCTGATATTTAAACAAGGTTTTTCTGCCAATACAATTCACAGAATTAAAAAAGGTGAAGCAATCAGCACCAAAACCTTGGATGCTCTTTGCTATGTTTTAGATTGTAACGTTGAAGATATTATTAAATTTGAAAAAGAATGACACCAGATATACAAAAGTATGTTTGGTGCTTTTTTATGGATTTAAATTATTTTTAGTGAAATATCAACTTCGTTGAAAATAGCGTAGATTTTGATGGAATCTACGCTATTTTCTGGCGTCCCGGACAGGAATCGAACCCGTATCAGAGGAACCGGAATCCCCTATCTTATCCATTAGACCACCGAGACAAACTCATAATGGAATGTAAAAAAGTCCAGACCACAAAGGGCAAGAAACGTAATAAACAAGAGGGTGTAAAAAAACTCTTTTTTACACCCTGCTTTTCATTGGAATTAGTTAAATCCTACTCAGATGAGTAAGGAAGAAGTGCGATGTGACGAGCTCTTTTGATTTCGAGTGTCAACTGACGCTGATGTTTTGCACATGTTCCTGTTATACGACGAGGTAAAATCTTTCCTCTTTCTGAAATATAGCGACGAAGACGTGCAACATCTTTGTAATCGATATGTTCAACTTTATCTGCACAGAAAGCACAAACTTTTTTCTTTGCCTTTCTTGCGCGGAAAGTTCTTTCATTCTTTTCCTTTTCCATGATTGACTCGCTCCTTTCAAAAATTTTAGAACGGCAAATCGTCATCAGTTACATCGGCAGAAAATTCTGCGGGCATATCAGGCAGAGTATCTGTTGCAGCCTCACGTGCCGGAGCACCGCCTGCATCCATTTCTCTTTTGCTTTCGATAAATCCTGCATCATTTACCATAACCTCGGTAACGTAGTGACGTTTACCCTCATTGTCATCCCATGTACGGGTCTGAATTGTGCCATCAATAGAAATCATATTACCTTTTTTAAAGTAATTGTTAATAAATTCAGCAGTCTGACGGAAAGCCACGCAATTTATAAAATCGCTCTGTCTTTCGCCGTTTGCGTCTTTATACTTTCTTGTAATGGCTACCGTGAAGTTTAATACAGAAGTGCCGTTGGTTGTTGACTTAAGCTCGGGATCACGAGTAAGTCTTCCAACAAGGATTGCTTTATTAAGCATAATTTCTCAAACCTCCATTACTCTTCATCACGGCGAACAACAATTGTGCGCAAAACGCCTTCTGTTATGCCGTAAACACGCTCAAGCTCCTTCGGGAAATCAGGCTGACTTTTGAAGTTTACCAATACGTAGTAACCTTCTGTCTTGTAGTTGATAGGATAAGCCAAACGGCGTTTTCCCCATACATCTACGCTCTCAATTTCGCCCGCCTTGGAGATAAGGTTTGTAAATTTTTCCTGCAAAGCTGTAATTTCTTCTTCGGAAAGGGCACTGTCAAGGACAAAGATTGTTTCGTACTTGTTCATTATTTACACCTCCTTTTGGACTAATGGCTCTGCCCGTGCAGAGCAAGGATACTTATCTATTATAAAGGCATTTCCTCTTTTTGTCAAGAGTTTTTTACTCTTTTTTGTAATTAAGGAGTATTATTCCCGAGCAAACGAGCACCAAAGTTAAAAGAATATTAAGTGCAGAAACACCGCTTTGCTCCGTAAGGAGTAAATTTGAAAGGATAACTCCCGATACAGGTGTCATAAAATTATAAATTGTAACCTTTGACACGTTGTTGTGTTTTAAAAGCATTCCCCAAAGCGCATATGCAACTGCCGATAAAAACGAAAGATATGTAAGCACAGCCATAGCTTTCCCGCTTTCAATTTTTATAACTCCGCCGAATAAGAGACCCACAATTATCATTACTATTCCGCCGATAATAAACTGATACCCGCTTATCACAACAGGGTCTTCGTCCTTTGAATACTTTTTCATAAGCACCGAGGAAAACGCAAGTGCCACAGCAGAAAATAACACAAAGCAGTCACCTGTGAAATTCATAGTAAACTCAAGCCCGTCAAGATTTATTAAAATTATACCTGCAAATCCCAGAATGCAACCAAATATTTTGCGGAATGTAAGTTTTTCCTGTTTGAATATAACACTTGCAATAATAAGTGCAAAAAATGCACTTGTTCCGCTTAAAATTGTTCCTTTCACACCTGATGTGTTTGAAAGTCCAACATAAAAGAATATGTACTGCAGTATGGTCTGGAAAGCACTTACATGAAGTACCTTTCCAAAATTTTCTTTTTTGGGGTATAAAAATTTACGTCTGCCGATACTGTAAATCAGAACGGTAATAATTCCTGCAAACATAAATCTTATTCCTGCAAACAAAATTGTTGACGGCACATTTTTCTGCGGAAGTATGAGCTGATACCCTATTTTAATAAACGGCGTTGCACTTCCCCAAAGAGCACAACAAAATATAGCTATAAGCCCTACCATAAATGTGTTTGTAAGTAATTTGTTTTTCATTTTTACTCTCCCTCTATTGTGTATTCCATCATTTCATATTTTAAATTAGTTCCTATGTCCGCGCCCTCAGGCAAAAGCGCCAGGGCAATAAAAACCTCGTTTCCGCTTTCCTTGTCGGTAAGATAAGCATATTCCCCTTCTATTTTTGTAAGTGTGTAATATTTTGTTTCCATCTTAGTCCCCCAAAAAATCTATAAGCTCCGCAGTATTTTCCTCTGAATACTCAATTTCAGAAGAATACATGCGTGCAATTTCTTCTATATCTTCTCCCAAGGCGGAACATAAAGCTCCAATCATAAAACAGCCAGCAAGAATAAATTTTACTCTCGTCTTTATCTCTCCGTCCCACATTGCATCACAAAAATGTCTGAAAACAAAGTAGCACGCTAAATTTTCAAACGGCTTTTGAAATTCTTCCTTTTCAAATATTTTAAAATTAAAAACATGTTTTTTTGCTTTTTTAAGTATATCTCCCCAATCTCCACAAAGTCTTTCAAGAGAAATATATTTTTCGCAAAGCTCATAAAGAGAAAAATCTGAAAATTTAAAGCCGAATTTTTCTGAAAGTAACTCAAATCTCTGTAAAATGCTTATATTTTTCTCGCAGAGAATGTCAAAAATCTGTTCACGAAGGTTTAAATAATATTCTTCCTCTTCATCAATCTCTATATTTTCGTCCCCTTTAAAAACTTCCAGCGAAAAAGGCTCATCTGAATTTAAAATCACTCTTGCCGCCTCTTCGCAGCAAATTCCTATTCCCATTTCCGTAAAAGAAGAATAAAAATTACGAAACCTCGGATGGTCGGCACAGATGTTGCAAAGAGCATTTTCACCAAGCCTTAAAATCATGTCACAAAGTCCATCGTCATTTAAAAAAGGACACCTCTCCTTTTCGTAAAGAATAAAATGAGGAACTTCGTCTTTTGAAATTTTATCTCTCACCCAATTCCCATTTTCTCCATCAAGGCTTTTATATCGGCACATGCTTTTCTCGTCAATGTCAATTTCCCAACCTATGCAACAGCTGTGATTGCATTTGTCTGCAATACACTTAAATTTTTTATAATAATTTGGTACTAAAATACAAATTTTTTGTCACTCCCAATAAAAAGTACAATGTAAATCATAGCATATTCCCAATTAGTTTTCAAGTAAAAAACCAAATAATGTTAAAAAATATATAAAAAATATGGGTTTGTTTCTTTTATGGTATTTACAAATACTTTATATTGCGATATAATAATTTGGGTGATAAAAATGATTAAAATAATGTTCGTGTGTCACGGAAATATATGCCGTTCTACTATGGCTGAATTTGTTTTTCGTGATATGGTGGAAAAGGCAGGACTTGGTGACAAATTCCTGATAAAATCCTCAGCCACAAGCTATGAAGAAATAGGAAATCCCGTACACCGCGGCACAGCGAGAAAACTTGCCGAAGTCGGAATTTCCTGCAAAGGAAAATATTCTGAAAAATTAATGCCTTCAGATGCCGATAAATACGACTTTTTTATCGGTATGGACAACGCAAACCTTCGAAATATGCACTCCATTTTGGGAAAAAGTGCAGAAGATAAAATTTCCCTCCTTCTCGACTTTGCCGATGGCGGAAATATCGCAGACCCATGGTACACGGGAAATTTTGATGATACTTATAACGATGTACTGAAGGGATGTACTGCACTTTTGGAATATATGAAGAGTATCATATAAACAAAGGGAATAGGAAAAATGTTTCAGAACGGACAAACTGAAACGAAGCTGTATATAGATACTGCGATGTTGAAGTTTGTTCGTAGCAAAAAGCATATAAAAGAAAAACATCCGCTGATGCGGATGTTTTCACTATACACTATAAATAATATCATGCGCAAATAAAATTAATAAATTTATTTTGCTTTTTGCGGTCTGGACTTTTTTACATTTCCGCTTGATTTTAATGTTAGTTAAGTACTGCGTATTCAGTATCTTTGTCAAAGATGTGGATTTTATTACCATCAAATGCGAGCTTAATCTTGTCGCCTGCTTTTGTTGTTGTTCTTGGGTTAACTCTTGCAACGCACTGTTTACCCTCAACATCCATGTAAAGATATGTTTCAGCACCCATCATTTCAGTAATTGTTACTTCTGCATCAATTACACAATCAGGAGCTGCTGCGATATAAGCCTCGTCATCATAAAGGTCTTCAGGACGAATACCGAGTATAACTTTCTGACCGATGTAAGCCTTGTCAAGTTTTGCAGCCTTGCCTTCAGGAAGTGTAACCTTCTGAGTTCCGAATACAAGGTTGATTTTGCCGTCTTCTTCAACGATGTCAGCATCGATGAAGTTCATCTGAGGTGAACCGATAAAGCCTGCAACGAATACGTTTGAAGGATTATCATAAAGTTCCTGAGGAGCTGCAACCTGCTGAATGATACCGTCTTTCATAACAACGATACGCGAAGCCATTGTCAAAGCCTCTGTCTGGTCGTGTGTTACGTAGATGAATGTTGTCTGGAGCTTTTTGTGAAGCTTACCGATTTCTGTTCTCATCTGTACACGAAGTTTAGCATCGAGGTTTGATAAAGGTTCGTCCATAAGGAATACCTTAGGTTCACGAACGATTGCACGACCGAGCGCAACCCTCTGACGCTGACCACCGGAGAGAGCCTTTGGCTTTCTGTCAAGAAGGTGGTCGATATCCAAAATTTTAGCTGCTTCTTCAACTCTTCTCTTAATTTCATCCTTTGGAGTTTTACGAAGTTTAAGTCCGAATGCCATGTTTTCGAAAACTGTCATGTGAGGATAGAGAGCGTAGTTCTGGAAAACCATCGCAATATCTCTGTCCTTTGGAGCCATGTCGTTTACGAGTTTGTCGTCGATGTAAAGTTCACCTTCCGAAATTTCTTCAAGACCTGCAATCATACGAAGTGTTGTTGATTTACCACAACCGGAAGGACCAACGAATATTATAAATTCTTTGTCTTCGATTTCAAGGTTAAAATCACTTACAGCGGTAACTCCGCCAGAGTATCTTTTGTAAATTCCTTTTAAGCTTAAGCTTGCCATTTAAAATATCCTCCTAATTTGTGCCGCAAAGGCACCCTTTTTAATCACATACTATAGTTTAACACATTTTTTCAGCTTTGAAAATACGCGAAACACACAAAAAAATCGGGATTTCTTTAGCACTATTGCATAATGTTATATAAAACCGCTAATTCTTCATCTGTCAGATGCCTGTACTCGCCCTCTTTTAAACTCTCATCCATCTTAAGAGATGCAAATTCCACTCTGCGAAGATTTAAAACATGCTTTTTGCAATGAGCAAACATTCTTTTAACCTGATGAAATTTTCCTTCTGAAATTGTAACCTCAGCAACTCTCTCGCTTAAAGGCTTTAAAACTGCAGGTAGTGTTTTGTATCCGTCATCAAGTAAAATGCCTTTTTCAAATTCTTTAATGTCCGTATCAGTTATATCACCATCAACTTCTGCCACATATTTTTTCGGAACCTTTTTTGAAGGCGACAGGAGTGCATGCGCTATTTTTCCGTCATTTGTCAGGATAAGCATTCCCGTAGTGTCGATATCAAGCCTTCCGACAGGAAAAGGCTCAAAACGTTTGTCTTCTTCGGAAAGTAAGTCAATAACAGTTTTTTGCCTAGGGTCATAAGTTGCACTTACCACTCCCTCAGGCTTATTCATAAGAAGATAAATAAACTCCCTGTATTTAAAAGGTACACCGTCAACCAATACAATGTCATCTTCCTTTACGTTATAGCCTGCATCTTTTATTATCTTTCCGTTAACACTTACTTTGCCGCCTGTTATAAGCTTTTTTATCTCTTTTCTGCTCTTTGCGGCATAAGCCGCATATTTATCAAGACGCATTTAAAAATTCCTTTCTGTTTATTTCATGCATAAATCCGTCAATAGCTCTTGACATAATGTCTGCACCGATTATTTTTCCTTTATATATAATAACGTTTGCAAAAACCCCGCTCCCGCTTTTGTGATTTAAAACCTTATATGTATATCTTTCTGCTTTTTTTCCGCAGTATTCTGATAAGTCAAATCCCAGTTTTTTCTGAAGCTCATTATATTTCTCATAAACGTCACTCAAAGGATTTGGTATCAAAACTTCCTCACAAACCTCACTTTTTTCATCAATAACCCAGCCAAACTGTTTGATATAATCTGTTTTTTCATTATTTCCGGCATTTCCCATTGTCATCAAAAGAATCAAAATCACACAAACAACAATGATGATTTTCTTCATTTTATAACACCTCCCATGGTATTATAAAATATTCAGCACTTTATTATAGTATAACGCAAGTTTCCAAAATAAACAAGAAAAAGTTGTACTATAAAAGAAAACCCTTTCATATAAATTTTATAGAACATTTTATGGGAGGACTATCTATGAACATAGAAGCAAAAAAAGACGGCATAAAATTTGATGAAGTTATTATAGGTTGCGGCTCGGAAGTTTTAGCGGAAGCCGATATCATTCTGCCCGGGGAGCATCCTGACATTGCCGAAATTCTTCAGCTTGATGCCACAGCCCACATAAAAGAAAAAGAAGTAGGCGGAGATAAAGTAATTTTAAGAGGAGAAGTCCTGATTACTGTGATTTATACCCCCGACCCTCAAATGAGCAACTCGCCTGCCAAAAGCATAATCACTACTGCGAGCTTCACCGATGTATGCCAGGCGCAAGGCGTAATGCCTGAAATGAAAATCCACTCCATCGCGGATGTTTCTTCCATTGACTATAGCCTTATAAACAGCCGTAAAATAGGAGTAAAAG
This sequence comes from Clostridia bacterium, assembly GCA_045656005.1. Classification (GTDB taxonomy): domain Bacteria; phylum Bacillota; class Clostridia; order UMGS1883; family UMGS1540; genus JAZNQN01. Next base: position 37,923 of record JAZOQG010000003.1, on the reverse strand, counting down.
CCACAGTTCACACCGAAATCAAAGCAAGCAAAAGCGGCATGGCGGAGTTTATCTGCGGAGCAGAAGGTGATACCCCTGTTGAAACATTAACGAGTGACATCAAGGCATTTTGCGGACAGCTTGACGAGGACTATGAGATTATAGTTTCCGACAGACTTGATTTTCCTGCAGGAAAAAATGCTGCAGATATTTTAAAAATTTCTCCGACTGTTACAGAATATAATGCAAAACTTCTTTCCGACAAGTGTGTTTTAAAAGGAATTTGCTCTGTAAGCACTCTATATGTAAGCCAAAGCGATATGCAAATTCAATTTATGGAACACGAAATTCCTTTTACCGAAGTTTTAGATGCACCCGGTGCCGCAGAGGACATGGATGCGGACATAGACTTTAATATCTTCAGCACATATTATGAGACGGATGAAGACGAGAACGGCATATGTGCAATCGGTGTAGAAATTAAGATGTGTGCGTCTTTAAATATAACAGGCGAACAAACCGCAACCGTTTTAAGCGACTGCTATAGTCCTGATTGCGACATTTCTGTAAGCCGGAAACTGCTTAAAATTGACAGAATTGAAAAGATGGCAAATCCGCAGATTTCTGCAAAAGGAGACATTTCTGTTCCCGAAGGTTATCCCAGCGTTTCAAGAATTTGCAACATTTCCTCAAAACCATATATCGAAAAAGTTATTCACGAAGATAACCTGATAAGACTTGAGGGCATTTTAAAACTTTCTGTTTTGTATCTTACGGGAGACCCTGAAATTCCTGTGTGCAGTTTTAAGGACACAGTTCCCTTTACCCACTCCGTAAACATCGACTCGTGCACAGATTTTATGGTTGACTGCCATATTCACAGCGAAAGCTTAAGCTACACTCTTCCTGATGAACACACAATTAATATAAGAGCAAACATGAATGCATCTGTCAAAATTATATGTAGTGAAAATGTAAGCGTAATAGATGAAATAAATATTTCAGAATGTGAAAAAGAGCCTTCATCATCAATAATTATTTATTTTGTACAGCCTGAGGATACACTCTGGAGTGTTGCCAAAAAATATAGAACAAGTATTGAAAAAATTTCCACACTTAATTCCGTGTCACGAACAACTCCTTTGTCACCCGGCACCAGACTGCTTATACCTACCACTTGACACAGTTATCTCAAAGTGATAAAATGAAAACAAAAAGGACTGCTGAAAAATGAACAATATACAAAATGAAGTAAAATTTGCACTCAATGAACTTATAAAAGAATCCGGTATAAAAAGCGGGGAAATACTCATAATGGGTTGTTCCACAAGCGAAATAGCCGGAAATAAAATAGGCAAAGGCTCGGTGTTTGAGCTTGGTGACGAAGTGATAGATGGTGCTCTTAGTGCAATCGGAGAAAGCGGAATATATCTTGCAGTAGGATGCTGTGAGCATTTAAACCGTGCAATTGTAATTGAAAGAGAGGCCGCAGAAAGATATGGCCTTGAAATAGTTTCTGTTATTCCTCAACCTAAAGCAGGTGGCTCTGCAGGAACAAGTGCTTACAAAAAATTTAAAGACCCTGTAGTTGTTGAATTTGTAAAAGCACACGCAGGTATTGACATTGGCGATACTTTTATAGGCATGCACCTTCGTCATGTTGCAGTTCCCCTTCGTCTTTCCATAAATAAAATCGGTCAGGCACATACAACCTTTGCAAAAACAAGACCTAAATATATAGGCGGCAGCAGGGCATATTATGGGCTTTAAAAAATGTACAGACCGCATAAAGCAAATACTAATACATGACCTAATATATGTGCATTTCTATTTGATAATTTCCATTTAAAGAAAACATTCGCTTTCTGGCGAATGTTTTTATTTTAATTGCTTTATGCTACGAACAAACTTCACCTCTCGACGTACTTTAGTACGCCTTCGGCTAACCCAAGCTCCGCTTGGTTCAGTTTGTCCGTTCTGCACTATTTTTTCTTCGCCCCCGATAATCGCACAAACTGACGTTTTTATAAAATTTTCTTTTGACTGCCGAAAGTCACACCTCGTAGAGATACAAATATTTATCAATCTTTCATTGCCAAAGAATTTATATCACAATTTGAGATAAATCCACACAATTCAAAAATTATATGATATACTTACATCGTCATAAAAATATACTCTGCGAAAGAAAGGTACGATATTTATGGATTTTAAAAACTTATTAAAACGTGCAGATTTATACTCAATTCAAACCTTTTTGAAATATGGTGTTGAAAGCTATGTAAAACCCGACACCCATTCTTATTCTCAAAGACTTAGAGATGCAAATAAAAATATAACAGATTTTTTCAAAAACAAATTCCACAATTCTGAAGAACTTGATAAAATTTTAACATTTTTTGATGAGCAGACATCAATATACGAGGAAGTATATTTTGAAATAGGTTTGCTTTCGGGCATAAAAATGGGATTTGAAATAAACGAAAAAATTGAAAGTCTTAAATAACAAAAGAACAACCGCCTCTCTTGTAAAGCAGGCAGATGTTTTTAAAATATCAACAAAAACTATAACTTCATACCCTCTTTGCAATACTCCCTTATGGGACACTCCATGCATTTAGGTCTTCTTGCAATACATATTTCTCTCCCGTGCCACACAATCTGATGGCAAAAACGGGACTGATTTTCCTTTGGAATTATTTTTATCAAATCAAATTCAACCTTTGTCGGGTCATCATTTTTTGTAAACCCAATCTTTTTCGTTATTCTCTTGCAATGCGTGTCAACCACAACTCCGCCTTTATGGAAAACATCGCCCATAATAAGATTTGCAGTTTTTCTCCCTACTCCCGGAAGACTTAAAAGGTCGTCCATATTATCAGGAACCTCTCCATCAAATTCTTCCAGAAGCCTTTTTGCACATGCCTTTAAATTTTTAGCTTTATTGTGATAAAAACCCGTTGATTTTATAAGCTCTTCAATAAGCGGAATCTCAGCTTCGGCAAAAGCCTTAGGGTCGGGTAAAATTTCAAATAGCTTTGGTGTTACCATATTTACTCTCGCATCTGTGCACTGCGCGGCAAGCTGAACCGCAACAAGTAAATGAAATGGATTTTTATAGTCAAGTGAACAATCTGCATCACTGTAAATTTCGTCAAAAATCTCCTGAATTTTTTTGTATTTTTCCTTATTTGTCATAAAAACACCTCTCATGAATTAATTTTATCAAAAACTATTGAAAAAGTAAAGAAAAAGCTGTATAATAGAATATATTATTATTTTTTGAAAGGATGAATTTTTTTGTTACATATTGATGAAATCAAAAAGTTTGACAGCGAAGTTGCAGTTGCAATAGAAAACGAGCTTTCACGTCAGCAGAACAAAATTGAGCTTATTGCATCTGAAAACTTTGTAAGTCCCGCGGTTATGGAAGCTATGGGAACACCTCTTACAAACAAATATGCCGAGGGTTACCCCGGCAAAAGATACTATGGCGGTTGCGAACATGTAGACGTTGTAGAAACTTTGGCACGCGAAAGAGCCTGCAAAATCTTTGGTGCAGACCATGCAAATGTTCAGCCTCACTCAGGTGCACAGGCTAACATGGCAGTATTTTTTGCAGTTTTAAACCCTGGCGACACAGTGCTTAGTATGAACCTTGCACACGGCGGACATTTAAGCCACGGCAGCCCCGTTAATATGTCAGGTAAATACTTCAATATTGTTCCTTACGGAGTTTCCGAAGCAGACGGCAAAATTGATTATGATGAAATCAGACGTCTTGCTATTGAAAATAAACCAAAACTTATCCTCGCAGGTGCAAGTGCATACTCAAGAACAATCGACTTTGAGAAGTTTGCTGAAATTGCAAAAGAGGTTGGTGCATACTTCCTCGTTGACATGGCACATATTGCAGGTCTTGTTGCAGCAGGTCTTCATCCAAATCCCGTACCTTATGCAGACTTCGTTACAACTACAACACATAAAACACTCCGCGGTCCGCGTGGTGGTCTTATTCTTTGTAAGGAAGAGCATGCAAAAGCTATTGATAAAGCTATATTCCCCGGTATTCAGGGCGGACCTTTAATGCACATCATCGCCGCAAAAGCAGTTTGCTTTAAAGAAGCACTTTCTGATGAATTTAAAGAATACCAGAAACAGATTGTTAAAAATGCTGATGCATTGGCAAAAGCATTTATTAAAGAAGGCTTAAAACTTGTTTCAGGCGGAACAGATAACCATCTTATGCTCGTTGACCTTACAGACACAGGCAAAACAGGTAAAGAGGTTGAGGCACTTTTGGATGAAGTTAATATTACATGTAACAAAAATGCCATTCCTTTTGATACAAAGAGCCCATTTATCACAAGCGGTATCAGAATCGGTACTCCCGCAGTTACTTCACGCGGCATGAAAGAAGAAGACATGGAAGTAATTGCACATCTTATTGCTATGACAATATTTGATTTTGAAAACAAAGCGGACGAAGTTCGTGCAGGGGTTAAAGCACTTTGCGAAAAATATCCTTTGTATAAATAAGGGAATGAAGAAAAAAGTCCAGACCGCAAAAAGGCTGGAAAAAGATAAACTTTGATAGCAGAAAACCATCGTTGTGCTATCCTCGATGAAAAATCTCACCAAGTTCGATTTTTCTAAGATTTAAAGCCTTTTTGCTACGAACAAACTTCAACATCGCAGTATCTATATACAGCTTCGTTTCAGTTTGTCCGTTCTGAACATTTTTCCCTATTCCCCAATCAGTTAGTATTAAAGTAAGGTGAGCTTATGAACAAACCTTTAGCAGACCGTATAAGGCCTCAAAGCTTATCAGAAGTTTTCGGACAACAGCATCTGTTGTCCGAAACTGGTATTTTGAGAAAAATAATCGAAAGCGGAACAATCCCTAACATGATTTTCTATGGTCCTTCGGGTACAGGAAAGACAACGGTTGCAAATATTGCGGCAAAAAAATGCGGGAAGAAACTTTATAAACTTAATGCAACAAATGCATCGGTTTCCGATATCAAAACAATTATTTCAGACCTTAACGGATTTGACGGAATGGATGGAGTTTTGCTCTATCTTGACGAGATACAAAATTTTAATAAGAAACAACAACAGTCTCTTCTGGAGTTTATCGAAAACGGAAAAATAACTTTGATTGCAAGTACAACGGAAAATCCATACTTCTATATTTATAATGCGATTTTGTCACGCTCAACTGTGTTTGAATTTAAAGAAGTTCCGTCAGAAGAAATAGAAAAAGCGCTTCGCCGCAGTATTGATATTTTAAAAAGTGACGGGATGCCCCTCTCAATTTCAGATGATGCTCTTTCTTTTATTGCAACATCATGCGGTGGTGATGTAAGAAAAGCAATCGGCACTTTGGAAGTTGCGGCAATAAGCACCCTCTCGGATAAAGACGGAAATATAAATATTACAATAGAAACCCTTGAAGGATGTACTTCCAAAAAAGCCTTTCGCTATGACCGTGACGGTGATAGCCACTATGATATCTTAAGTGCTTTTCAAAAGTCCATCAGGGGGAGTGACCCTGATGCGGCAGTCCATTACCTTGCAAGGCTTTGCGAAGGTGGAGATTTAATCTCTATCTGCCGCCGTCTTGTAGTTATAGCAGCAGAGGATATAGGCCTTGCACACCCTACTGCAATTTCCGTTGTTAAAGCATGTGTTGACAGTGCTTTTCAGGTAGGCTTCCCAGAAGCCGTGTTGCCCCTTTCGGAGGCTACAATTTTGCTTGCAACAGCCCCGAAATCAAATTCAGCAGCTGAGGCTATATGGGCAGCACTTGATGATGTGAGAAAAAGCGAATGCGGAGATATCCCTCAGCATCTTAAAGATGCTCACTATAGCGGTGCTGCAAAGATAGGCAGAGGAACAGAGTATAAATATCCTCACGCATTTCCGGGTCACTATGTAAAACAACAGTATTTGCCCGATAAGATAAAAGATAAAAAATACTATAAATATGGCACTAATAAAATTGAAACTGCAACAAAAGAATATTGGGATAAAATAAAAAAATAATCCGCCAGGCGGTTTATTTTTTTATCTTAATAATTGTCCCTAAAAAGATTTACAGACCGTTTGGTGGAACGGTCTGCAAAAAGGAGGGAAAATGAAAAAAGTTTTGTGTACTGGTTATGGTACTATACTATAATACCACAACTTTCAAGAAAATGCAATATATATTTTGTATGAAATTAAAAAAATATTATGTTACTTATTACCAAATTTTCACAAGCATATCCGTCATATTACCTAAAACGGCTTGTTTTCGTAATTTTCGTTGTCCATTGCTATATTTTTCTTTATAATTTCATAGGCAAACACCATATTAATAACACCTGTAAAAGATATTAAAAATATTGGTGTAACAAAAAAAGCAAAAAACACAAACGGTAATAGCGACACTGCATAAAATATCAAAGCAGTTAAAATAACCATTAAAACACTTTGAGGCAACTTTAACATACAAAGCAGTACCGAGGTTTTAAAAATTGTTTTAAGGGGTGATTTAAAGGTTACCATCAATGGATACAGGTAAAGCCTTGCCCCAATATACAAAACAGAAATTACACCCATTACGAATGCATAAGGCATATGATAACCAAAAAACATTTCGGAGTTTGTAAATACTGCATTTAAATTAAAAAGAATAAGTAAAACAAATAAAATATCAATCAGAAAAACAACTATGCTTTGTTTAAAATTCTTTTTAACATGCTCGAAAAAATCGCTCACAACGAAGGAATGTTCTCTTCTGCAAAAGTTCCTTATAACATAAATAAATCCAGGTGCCAAAGGTCCTCCTCCAAGTGCCATAAATATAAAAATTGCAATGGTACCGCTGAGTGCCGAAACTGTTGTTTCGTAATTTTCAATCCCTACAGGAATTAAGGAACTCGAAATAACAGATGAAAGCAAAAAGTAAATAAGTATTACCGGAAGAGAACAAACCGTGTATAAAAGATTTACACCTATAAGTTTTGAAAAACGGTGAAAACAAATATCAAAAACTTTAAAAAATCCTCGTTTTTCTCTTTCAGGTACATTTTCATTAAAATTTTCCATCATAGTCACCTCTTAATTTGAGTATTGCCCTATCAGGTGCATCCTTTGCATTTTCCCACGGCATATCTGCATTTCTGTAGTCAAATTTCTCTATAAATCTGTTAACTTCGGAAAGCATTCTTTCCATCTCTTTTTTTTGAAAACTCACAAGCTCGTTATAAAGATTTCCGCGTGCTTTTGAAAGCACTTTTTCAAAATGCTTCATACAAAGTCCCTTAGAAGCAAAAAACTTTTTCTTAAATTCATCTTCCGAAGACAAAAGATATAAAAAATTGTCAATGCAGTCTTCCATTCTTCCCGAAACTCTTTCGCACGCAGCACAGCTTCCCATAGCAGAAGAGACCTCTTCGTTTACCGAAGATTCATTTTTCTTCCCGAAAATTCCTTTTTTCGTTTTCTCATCTGAAGTAAGAAGTTTTGATATTTCCGCAATTCTCGTCTGAAGCACTAATGCAACACTTAAAGTATTGCCCGCTTCCTTCATTTTCTGATAATGTACAGGGCAAAATCCCTTTTTATTCGTTTCACACCTTACGTCGGGTTCCATCATTGCAGCACCCGTGTAATACGAAACAGCATCCTCATCAGTTTTCTTTTCTATACTGCATAAAAGGCACTCCGAGTCCTCTTCCAGGGCATCAGTAAGTGCAATAGTGTAAATATGTTCTTTCATTTATGCTTCCTTTCCGAAAATTTTGTTTTCTTTCTTCCAAGTCACAAAAAGACATGTATATCTTATAAATGCATATAACGCAAACACCACAGGGAGCCATTGCAGAAAAAGCATAAGATAAGGTGGCAGGAAGTTATGAAGCAAAAGAATAAGCACGACACAGCTTGAAGTTACAACAGTTGAAATTTTTCCGTAGCTGTTTGCAGCAATAACAGTATTAGCTTTGTATAAAAGTGCTCCGCCTATGCACATTAAAAGTTCTTTTAAAAACAAAAGCATAACAAGCACCCAGGGCATAAGGTCACAAACCGCCATTGACACCAGCATTGTAATTTGCATACCTTTGTCAGCAAGAGGGTCTAAAACCTTTCCGATATCGGTAATCATATTATATTTTCTTGCGATATATCCGTCAAGCATGTCCGTAAGGCAGGCAGTAATAAAAATTATAACAGCGGCTGTTATTTTTTCCTTTGCAAATAAAACTGCAGTAACAGGAATCATACAAAGCCGTATGACGGACAATATATTTGGCAAATTCACTTTTTTCACTCAGCTTTCTAAAAAATATCTATATTATATTATTATAGTACATTAGGTAAAATTTTGCAAGAAAAACTTTAAAAAATGCCGTAATTTCGGTTTTTTTATCGAGCGATTTTTCTGGTCTGAAAATATGTGCCGCAAAAAATACAACCTAATTTTGTAAACCTCAATTTTTGCCGTTTTTATGCTTATTTAAGTTATCCACATATTCCACAGTAACTGACAAAAATATATGTGGATTATGTGGATAACTCGGTGTATAACCCTAAAATAGGGCGTTTTTCTGTGGATAATTTTGTGGCATAAAAAGAAGAGCCGTTTTTAAAAAATCAAAAATGGTTTACATAATTAGATTGAAGTTTTTTTCAAAAATATGCATGTCAATTTGCAATTATTCCCAATCGACAAAGGTTGTCATTTTTCTTCGAAGGATTTATGAAAAAAACATTGAATAAATCTATAAAGCGCAAAATTTTTATGAAAGGTGATTTAAATGGAACTTCGATTTAAAAAGTGCGGAAAAACACTCTTGGTTTCCCTTGACGGAGAACTTGACCATCATAACGCCGCATCTGTACGTGAAGATATTGACAGGAAATTTGCTGATGCAAAAACCAAAAATATTGTGTTTAATTTACAAAAACTTGAATTTATGGACAGCAGCGGACTGGGAATTTTTATTGGCAGATATAAAGCAGTTTCAGCCATTGGCGGAAAAACATTTATAGCTGCCCCCACCCCCACCGCCAAAAGACTAATTGTGCTTTCGGGAATACACAAAATAATTCCCATTTACAAAAGCATAGATGAGGCCTTGGGAGGTGCAGTATGAAAAACAGTGCAACCCTGAAATTTTCATCAAGGTCAGAAAATGAGTGCTTTGCAAGAATGGCGGCTGCAGCTTTTGTTTCACCGCTTGACCCTACCCTTGAAACACTTTCAGATATAAAAACCGCCGTAAGCGAAGCAGTTACAAATGCTATCATTCATGGTTATGAAGGTTTAAGTGGCGTTGTTTCAATGAGCATGACAATTACAGATAACATTTTCAGCGTAACAATATCAGATGCAGGACGTGGGATTGAAGATGTCCGCCGTGCTATGACACCTCTTTACACTTCAAAGCCTGACATGGAACGAAGCGGGATGGGGTTTACAGTTATGGAAAGTTTCATGGATAGCTTAAAAGTAGTTTCAAAACCCGGAGAAGGAACAAAGGTTACAATGACCAAAAGGATTTTATAGCTATGACAGAAAGCGAAATTTTAAAAACTTCGGGGAATGAAAATTTTGAAAGCATGATATGTGATAATATTGCTCTGGTACATAGCATAGCAAGAAGATTTATAGGAAGAGGTGCAGAGTATGAGGATTTGGTTCAGATAGGCTCAATAGGGCTTATAAATGCCTCCAAACGCTTTAACGCAGACCTGGGGTTCTCATTCTCAACTTACGCCACTTCTCTTATTATGGGTGAAATCAGGCGCTTTCTGCGTGATGACGGGATAATAAAGGTAAGCCGGCACTTAAAAGAGGTTTTATATAAAGTAAATGCCCATAAAAAAGCATTTGAAGAACAAAATGGAAGAGAACCTACTCTCAATGAACTTTCCGCTTTAAGTGGTATACCACCCGAAGAAATTACAAGTGCTTTTTCCGCCTCAATAAAACCTCGTTCGATTTACAAGGAAAATGACGATGGACAGACCATTGCCGACACTCTCATGGCAGAAGGAGACTTTGCAGAAGACACGGCAAAAAAACTTGTTATCAAGAAAGTTTTTGATGCTCTTGCGCCACGTGAGCAAAAAATTTTATTTTTAAGATATTTTAAAGACAAAACACAAAAAGAAACCTCCGCAATTATTGGTATTAGCCAGGTGCAGGTTTCAAGAATCGAAAAAAAGCTTCTCGAAAAAATACGAAATGAATTTGCATGTGATGGGTGATAATTAGTTCCATTTTTTCGAAAGATTCTCAATGTTTATAAATATCCGCCTGTGGGTGGTTTTTATTATAAAATAACGCGCCGCACTGTTTTGAGTGCGTCTCAATTACTATTCAGTACATTAGAGTACCGTCACAAACTGATTACTCAGCAATAGTAACAGTATCTACAGCAACAGGAGTAGCATCTGTATAATCAGCAAAAACTGCAGAATTATCAATGCATTCATACAATGTTACTGTATATTCACCAGCTGCGGGTGCGCCATAAGCAGCAGACAATTCGCCTTCGCTATAAGCATCAAATGTTGCACCTGAACCTGCAGTAAATGTCCAAATAGCACCTGTCTTTGAACCAGCAGGAGTAAATTTGATACCCCATTTATGGCCATCTTCGTTTTCGATAACAACAAAGTGTTTAACAGCATTGAGTGCTTTGGAAGCCTTGATACCCATTGTTAAATCAGCACAATCTGTACCATAATATTCTGTAGCATCTTCAGCATCAGCAAAGTATTTTGCATCAATTGTAATTGGAGCCCAAGCCTCTTTAACAGCTTCGCTGTATGTCATCTGGTAAGCAACAGCGATTACAGGCTCACCTTCAAATTCACGAACGAACAATACTGTAGCAACTTTGTTACCTGTTCTTGTAGGTTCAGCTGTAATATCATTGTAAGAACCTGTGCTTACAACAGCAGTATCTCTGTTAACATTTACAACGTAGAAGTTAAGGTTTGAACCTTTGAGGAGTACATCATCAGCACCTTTAAGTGTTACAATGTTACCACTCTTCTTCTCTACCAAACCAAAGTGGTGGAGAACTTCTTTATCACCATTAGCAGCGTCGAAAGCATAGTATGCATCGTCGATAGTAGCCTCTTTAGCTTCAGCAGCTGTCATGATAACACTGATTTCATCAACTTTACCTTCAGCATCAACGTTAAAGAGGATAACGTCACCAGCTACAGCAGAAACTGATGCAACATCTTCATTGCATTCAGCTGTTACAGCTTCACCATTCTGGTAACCATAAAGTTTGATAACTTTAGCGCCTGCATCGTTTGTACCTGTGGATACTTTTGTGAGTACCATTGGGTGCATTGCATCGCTGATACCTGGGTTGGAGTTAAGAATAACAACTGCACCTGCATACATTTCAGAATCTCTGTCGTAGAACATTACAGAATCATACTCTTCGCCATCGATAAGGGAAGAAATAGTTCCAACCTGGATGTCTTTTTCTTCTTTAGGAATTCTATCTGCTTCATTTTCAGCAGTTAAGTTCTGATCAACGTAGAAGATTTTTGTATTCTCTGTAAGGTAAATGTTACCGAGTCTGTTTGTGCTAGCTTTCCACTCAGCTGAGCCGTCAGCATCAAGTGAGAATCTGTCAACATCATAACCATCTACTGCAGTATAGATCTTTCTGATTTTGCCAGCGCTGTTAAGTTCAAATGTGAAGAATCTGTTATCTTCATCAATAGTAACGGACTCACCGGATTTTGTGATGATACCAAAATCAGCACTAGAAGCAGTTACGTCGATTGCGTCACCATCATTTACAGTTACTTTAGAAGCAAATTCAGCAATGCTCCATTCGCCTGCAGCGTTGATAAATTTAACTTCGATTACGTCACCGCCAAGACCTGCTGTAACATCAGCATCGAGGAGGTAAGCATAGTTATCGGAAGCAGAGCTAATAGCTTCTGCAAAAGCAATTCTGCCGTCAACGTTGAGGTAGAATTTACCTTCAGCACCCATCTTAAGACCTGTTACGCTTGAAGAAACAGCTTTGTATTCTTCGCCGCCGATAGCATATGTTGCTTCGCCGTCAGCAGAACCAATTTCTGTAACAGTACCTTCAACAACTGCGTCAGAAACGTAAACAGTTACTAAATCACCAAGTACTGATTCAGCAAGTGTGAGAACGTCGCCAGCTTTGATGTCGTCATAAGAAACTACAACACCATCTTTGATGAATGTGTAAACAACGTTTTCATCTTCGATATCAATATCAATTGGGTTGTTATCTTTGTCGATAAGAATGTTGTTTTCAGCATCAACTTCACCAACGAGGTAGTTAGCACCATAAGCTTTTACAAATGCATATTCATAACCTTCAGTACCATCGTTGCTGAGGAATGTGATAACACCGGGAGTACCTTCTTCGAGGAAAGAAAGTGCATAATCAGTAGTATCTGCATCGCCATTGAAGTACCATGCAGCAGCAGAAACTTCGAGTTCTTTTTCAGCTCTGTCTGTTTCATTTTCGAGGTAGTAAATAATTTCTACATCTGCGCTTTCTGTAGCACCTGTAGCAGGTGTAAAGTCAGTAATCTGACTGTAATCTACAGTAACAACTTCATTTTTACCTGTCTTAGGAGCGATAGCTTTAAGAACATCGCCGCCTGTGATTTCATCTTCGCCAACATATGCTGTTACATAGTAGCCAAGAAGTGTAGCAGCGTTTGCACATTCGCCGATTACAAGGTCGTTAATGTCATAAGTTGTGCTTGCTTTTTCAACAGCTTTCTTGTCAACTTTTACAACATCAATGTCAATTGTTGTTTCTTCGTCAGAAGCAACAGGAACCTGATTAACTTCTGTTACATAACCTTCGTATTTGTTAACACCAAGGTATGTGTTAAGAAGTGTTTTTGTTTCGCTTGGCTCAAATCTTTCTTCGCCTTCAACGAATACTGTCTGTTCCATAATGAAAACGTCGAGTGAGTTGAAGAGAAGCTGAGCAACTGTGCTTCTTGGAGCGGGCTGACCTGCAGCACCTGCAGCACCTTTAGTGATGTTTTCCTGTGAAGCAATGATAAGGTATCCGGAAGGATATCCGCCGAGTGTGTTTGCTTTAGGTGTGTAACCGAGAGCAGCTACTACCATTTTTACAAACTCTTCGTATTTTACTTCGTTTTCAGGACCGAATGTTCCGTCGCCGTAACCTGCAACAACGTTGCTCTGTGCAGCGAGGTTAATGTATCCGGATGCCCAGTGATCTGCAGCTACGTCTGTGAACTGAGTTGCACCTGCAGCACCTGCTGATGCGCTCTCAAGACCTTTAGCTCTCATGATGAGTGCTGTAGCTTCAGCTCTTGTTAAAATTTTGTCGGGGTTGAAATTACCCATGTCATCACCAATCATAAGACCGAGTGAGGACAAGATTGTAGCAGCTTCTGCATAAGATGCATCGTCAGCAACATCCGGGAAAGAAGCCGCGGATACAGCGCTTGTAAGCATCATTGCAAATACAACTACAAATGCCAGAACCTTTTTGAGATTTTTCATAATTCTCAAATCCTCCTTAAAAATATTTATTGTGAAAGAGATGTGGGATTTGCACCTGCCGCATCTCTTTCATATGCGACCGTGCCGAGAAACAGAAATACTGCTCCTCTTATGACTTGATTATAACACCGCTTTCAAAGTACGTCAATGCACTTTTTGCAGTTGTAACAAAACTGTAAAATTGCTTTCACAGAAGTGCCATAAAAGTACAGATATTCCTATTACCATACTACAGTTTACCTTAATTTTTCCAATTTGTCAATGCTTTACGACAATTTTTTATGTTTTTTATTTCCATTTTTTTCTTTTTTACGGGATTTCTACCTATTTATATATTAATTATATGTATCAAATTCCCTTATCATAACATTAATAATAAAACCATCCGCTGATAACGAATGGTTTTATTAAACATATTAATTAAATATGGTTTGTAAATTTTATCGAGTAAACTATTTTGTAACTATTCTGTTGCACATTACCATTGCCTGTTCCACAGAAACATTTGAAAGCGGTGCGAGTTCTGTTTCGGAAACACCTTTGATTATGCCTTTGGAAACGCAGTATTCAACCGGTACTTTTGCCCATTCTGCAACGGATGAGTTATCTGCAAATTTCAAGGTACTGCCTGCTGCTGCCGCGCTGTCTGCAGCATAAGAAGCATCAAGCTGTGCAAAAATTCTTGTAAGCATTGTGCAAAGCTCTTGTCTTGTAATTGGGTTTCTGGGCAAAAATTCTGTTGCCGACACACCTCTTACAATACCAACTGCCGCCGCCATAGGAACGAACATATCAACAGTTTCAGCTCCGATATCATCAAAAACATCCTGTGCCTGAATCTGTGGAAGTCCTCCGTTTATGTCCTTGTAAACAGAAAATGCAAGCATTGCAAACTCTGCTCTTGTTATGGGGCGCTGATAATCCAAATCAATCTGCATCGATTTAAACATTTCGGGATATACAGAGCCAATTTCACCTTCTGCCCAAGCCGAAGGTTTTGTTTCAGCAAAAGCTCCAACGCTTAACAAAAGCATCATAGCAAGTGCCACTACTAAAGTTTTTTTAATCATCTTTATCTCTCCTTTTTATTTTAAATTACCTGACGGTAACTTTATTTGAGATTAAGTTCTCCCAAATTCGCCGCTTTTAAATACTCGTTTATAAAGCCGTCCAGATCTCCGTCCATAACGGCGGTGGTATTTCCAACCTCGTAAGAAGTTCTATGGTCTTTAACCATGCTGTAGGGATGGAACACATAAGACCTTATCTGGCTTCCCCAACCAATTTCCTTCTGTTCACCTTTAATGTCTTCTATTCTTTCTTTTTGTTCGCGTTCCGCAATTTCAACAAGCTTTGCTTTGAGCATTTTCATCGCAAAGTCACGGTTTTTGTGCTGCGAACGTTCATTCTGACAAGAAACCACGACCCCTGTGGGAATGTGCGTAATTCTTATTGCAGACTCCGTTTTATTAACGTGCTGACCGCCTGCACCGCTCGCCCTGTAAGTGTCAACCTTCAAATCCTCAGGATTAATTTTTATATCAATACTTTCATCAAGGTCAGGCATTACGTCAATCGATGCAAAGGAAGTATGCCTTCTGCTTGAAGCATCAAAGGGTGAAATTCTAACAAGTCGGTGAACACCTTTTTCGCATTTCAAATATCCGTAAGCATTAGTTCCTTCTATTAATATAGTAGCACTTTTAACGCCTGCCTCATCTCCGTCAAGATAATCGAGTGTTGTAAGTTTATATCCTCTTCTTTCGGCAAAGCGCTGATACATGCGAAGAAGCATCTGTGCCCAATCCTGCGCCTCTGTTCCGCCCGCGCCCGC
Source organism: Clostridia bacterium (assembly GCA_045656005.1). Lineage (GTDB taxonomy): Bacteria > Bacillota > Clostridia > UMGS1883 > UMGS1540 > JAZNQN01. Next base: position 22,552 of record JAZOQG010000003.1, on the reverse strand, counting down.
ATGAACGGAAATAATGCAGTTACTTTTATCGTAAGGTCCTGACAAAAGTGCCGAAAGTTTAACGTTTTCAAGTTCTTTCAAAAGAGAATTAAAACCCGTTTTTACTTCGTCAAGAACGCTGTCATCCTCTTCTTCCATGGCAAGCTCTGTAAGAGTTAAGGTTTCCTCCCACTTGTCATAGAGATTCTGATATCCCTCAATCGCAACTTTGCATTGTTTTATCTGCTGAAGCACTTTTTGTGAACCTTCGATATTGCTATAAAAATCAGGCTCCATGCTCTGCTTCTCTAAAGCTGCCAGTTTTTCTTTTTCGTTTTCGATGCCAAGTGCTTTATAAAGTTCTGAAAGCTCGCTTTCCATTCCCGAAAGTTCTAATTTATACTGCTCAAATTCAAGCACAATATCAATCCTTTACTCATTAATTCCGCAACATTTTTTATATTTTTTGCCGCTGCCGCAAGGACAAGGGTCATTCCTGCCTATTTTTTCGCCGCGCCTAACGGGTTTCTTGCTTTCGCTTCCGTCACCATGCGATGCTACCGTAGGCTTTGCCACCTGCTCACGTTCAATTTTTTGCTCAACGCTTGCACGGAAAATATACTTAACCGTATCCTCTCTTATAGCCGCAATCATTTCTTCGAACATATCAAATCCGGCAAATTTGTATTCTGAAACAGGGTCATGCTGCCCATAAGCACGAAGACCAATTCCGTGTTTAAGCTGCTCCATTTCATCAATATGAGTCATCCACTTACTGTCAACTGCACGAAGGAGAATAACTCTCTCAACTTCACGCATAAGCTCGCTGCCACACTCTTTTTCCTTTTTCTCGTATCTTTCGAGGGCTTTTTCTGTCAAATAATCCGAAAGCTTTTCTTTTGTGAAATCAAGGATTTCGTCAGCCGAAATTTCGAGCGGTGGTACCATGGTAAACTGATTGTTGAAATAATCCAAAAGACTTTCGCGGCTCCACTCTTCAGGAAAATCGCTGTTTGCCGTGCTTCTTGCCACAGCATCACTTACAACATCTCGAACCATCTTAAGGATAACATCTTTTATATCCTCACCGTCAAGCACTTTTTGTCTCTGACTATAAATAATTCCGCGTTGCTGATTCATTACGTCATCATACTGAAGTACATATTTTCTTGCCTGGAAATTATTTCCTTCAACTCTTTTCTGTGCATTTTCGATAGCTTTTGTGAGCATGCCATGTTCAATGACATCGTCATCACCAAGTCCGAGTGCATTTACAACGCCCTCAAGCCTTTCTGACCCAAAAAGACGCATCAAATCATCCTGAAGTGAAATATAGAAAACTGAAAGTCCGGGGTCACCCTGTCTGCCGGCACGACCACGAAGCTGATTGTCAATTCGTCTTGATTCATGCCTTTCCGTACCTATTATGCAAAGACCGCCCGCTTCTATAACTTTTTCGTGTTCCACATCAACATCCGCTTTATGCTTTTTATAAAGCTCTGCAAATTTTGCTCTTGCCTCTAAAATATCCTGATTGTCAGTTTCAGCATAACCCGTTGCCTCGGCAATAAGCTCGTCTGTGTAACCCATTTTTTCCATTTCGTTTTTGGCAAGATATTCAGCATTGCCGCCAAGCACAATATCAGTACCTCTTCCCGCCATGTTTGTTGCAATGGTAACTGCACCGAATTTTCCCGCCTGTGCTACAATCTGTGCTTCCTTGTCATGGTTTTTAGCATTCAAAACTTCATGCTTTATTCCGCTTCTTTTAAGAAGCGAACTTAAAAGCTCCGATTTTTCTATTGTTACAGTACCAACAAGTATCGGCTGACCTTTTTGGTGTCTTTCTTCAATCTCTTTTATAACTGCACGAAGTTTTGCAACCTCATTTTTATAAACTCTGTCTGCTGCATCTTCTCTCAAAAGAGGTTTATTTGTTGGAATTTCAACAACATCAAGATTATAAATTGTCTGAAATTCACTTTCTTCTGTCTTGGCGGTACCCGTCATACCCGAAAGTTTTTTATAAAGACGGAAATAGTTCTGGAAAGTAATAGTTGCCAAGGTTTTATTTTCTCTTTCAACCCTAACCCCTTCCTTTGCTTCTATTGCCTGATGAAGTCCGTCACTATATCTTCTGCCTATCATGATACGGCCCGTAAACTCATCAACTATAAGAACCTGACCGTCTTTAACAACATAGTCCTTATCTCTTTCCATAATACCATGCGCTCTTATAGCCTGATTTATATGGTGAGAAAGTGTCATATTATCAGGGTCAGCAAGGTTTTCAACATTGAAAGCCGCCTCCGCTTTTTTTGTTCCCGATGCAGTAAGTGTTACAGATTTTGCCTTTTCATCAACTATATAGTCTGCATCAATATCATCATGGTGAACCTTACTGTCAAGTTCAACTATTTTAAACTTCTTAAGACCTCTTACAAACTGGTTTACAATGCTATAAAGCTCTGTTGACTTGTCACCCATGCCACTTATAATAAGCGGTGTTCTTGCCTCATCTATCAAAATGGAGTCAACTTCGTCCACAATGGCAAAATTGTGCCCGCGTTGTACCATCTGGTTTTTATAAATTACCATATTATCACGCAGATAATCAAACCCCATTTCGTTATTTGTTCCATAGGTTATATCTGCCGCATAGGCTTTTTTCCTTTCAGGTGTTTCCATTCCGTTTACAACAAGTCCAACGGAAAGACCCAAAAATCTATAAACCTTGCCCATCCACTCGCTGTCACGCCTTGCAAGATAGTCATTAACGGTTACAATATGAACACCATTACCCGAAAGAGCATTAAGATACGCAGGAAGTGTTGCCACAAGTGTTTTACCTTCACCCGTTTTCATTTCGGCAATTCTGCCCTGATGAAGCACCGTTCCACCTATTATCTGCACAGGAAAATGACGCATTCCAAGCACTCTGTCAGACGCCTCTCTCACAACCGCAAAAGCCTCAGGCAAAATATTGTCAAGACTTTCGCCTTCCGCTACTCTCTTTTTAAATTCGTTTGTTTTTTCTTTAAGTGCACTGTCGGAAAGTGCACGGAATTCATCTTCGTATGATAAAACCTTTTGTAAAATCGGGTTTATTTTTTTAATCTCTCTGGAGCTGTAGTCCCCGAAAATCTTTTTGAATATACTCATTATATTCCTCCAAAACAATAGCGTTTTAAGTATCATTACATAAAAGTATATCATATTATACATTTAAAAACAACACTTTTTCTTTCAAACACAAATTCTTTACACTTTGTTCTCATTTTATGGCATTGCGCCACTCACCGGGTGCCATGCCTTCATATTTTTTAAATATTCTGGCAAAACTTCGGACACTTGCAATTCCTACAGAAAGCGCCGCATCTTCAACCGACACATTCTCTTCAAGCAAAATTCTTTTTGCATTATGAACCCTTACTTTATTTATATATTCAAGAAGCCCTTCGCCCGTTTGTTCCTTAAACTTCTTTGAAAGGTATGCCGCATGAACCCCCATGCTTTCTGCAACGGCTGAAGCATTTAAGTTACTGTTTGTATAATTTTCTTCAATAAACCTGATTGCTTTCTCGCCCAAAGTTCCTATTTTTATTTTAATTTCGTCTTGAGCAGATGCACAAAGTGAATTAATAACAAAAACTATTTTCTCTTTAAGCTCATCAACAGTTGAATTGCCAACCATTTTTAAAATAGAGTTGATTTCGGTAAAGTATTTTTGTTTTTCTCCTTCGTTTATGATATTCACTGCTTTTAAAAGTGATGCACTGATGCTTACCATAAGTTCCGAAACTTCTCCGCCGGAAATTCTTTTTGTAAGGATATTTTCGTCTATTGTTCTTAAAACAAGTTCCTTTGCCTTATCCGCTTTGCCGCACTTTATGCTACTGATAACTTCTCTTTCGTATTCGTCAGAATACTCGTAACCCGCATCCTCATTATCCATGATATCCCCGTATTTAAAAATCCCGTCCATTCCCACAATGTTTTTATAGTTTTGCGTTTGCAAAGCTTCATCATAGGATTTGGGAATATATTTAATTGATGAATACACATTACCAAATGATGCAGAAAAATCTATGGAAAAATATTTTTTTATATTTTCTTTTGCAACCGACACAGCCTCTTCCATGTCGCTATAGAAAAATGCCACCCTTTCCTTCGAAACATTTACAAGGCAAACCTGCATGTCGCTTATCTCTGCCGAAAAGCAAAGGTGATGTTTGCCGATAAGCTCTTCTAAAATATTCCCCATAATTATTGATGCCATTCTCTGTTTTTCACTGACATCAAGACTTTGTTCCTCTTTAAAAAGATTATTTAAATCCTTTATATAAAACACACCGACGGAAAAACTGTTTGATACAAGGTTTATGTCGAAGGCTTTAAGAGATGCCTTAAATTCATCTCCTCCCTTTATTCTTCCTCTTATTAAATTCTGCAAAAACGATTGTTTCAGAGCTTTGTTTTGCCTATATACAATCTCTCCTATTTCTTCTTTTTCCTTCAAAGCAGCTGAAACCACATTTTGTATAAAATCAAACTCATTTTTAACACTGCCTGTTTTAAGCCCCATATCCTCAAGCACCGTTACAAGTTTTTTCAGAGGCTTCATATTCTGGCGCACTAAAAGCATTGTTGCTGCCATTCCGAGAAGGAGCATCAAAATTATATTTACAATGACAAGAATTTGCATGGTGCTTGCATTTTTAAACATAATGTGTTTAGGTGTTACGCAGACATATTTCCAGTCAGCAATTCTTGAATTATATGCTGTTATAATGTCTTCCTCTACCTCTGTCATGTAAAATCCGTTTCCCCTGCCCATGGAAGAAAGACTATGTCTGTCCCCCTCCGGCGGGTTTATTGCAAAGGAAGAACTTTCAATGTAACACCATGCACCCTTGGTTGATTTTGTTACTGTTTCCATCAAATCATAAAAAGTTTTGGTGTCTATTACGGAAACAATTTTGCCAATTCTCCCGTCATATCGAAGTTCGTTCATATTGCAGAAGAAAAGTAAAATTTCTTTTCCCCCTGAAGTATTAACCGGCAAAAATGTGGATTTTTCATCACTTCTTAAATACTTTTCTACTTCAAGAACATATTTGGGAGAGATTTTTTCAAGCAAATACTTTTTTGTCTCAGCTGTACCGTCAAAACTTAAAACAGTGTCACTTTTCCCCGAAAAGAAAAACGAATTTTCCGAAAGTCTGTCTTTGTAAGAAGAAAATACCTGCTCTGCATCATGAAGCAATGATGTATTATTCTCTATTTCTTCTCTCCCTATTTTACAAAAATCCTTAAGCGTTTCATCAAAAGATGCTTCCATAGCCGAAGTCATCATCTGTTTCACAGTTTCGTCTGCATCATATTTAAGCGCACTTAAATAACCATTGTTTTCTGCAATAGCGCTTTCACGCATCATTCCGATTGCGTAAACATAAGTCACAGTGCTGATAATAATCAATATAAGAATAATGATAAAATAGGAAAAGAAATAATTGTAGTAGGATTTTATACGGAAATCTTTTCCTGCACTTTTTTCACCATACCCTAAAACACGTGCTGTTTTATATTCAGTTTTGCGAAAAAGTTTTTCAAGCAGCTTCATCTGACTCACCAAGTAAAATTCTTATATATATACACGCAAAAAAGGCTACATGAAATCCGTGTAGCCTTTTTGTATTTTTAATAATCAACCCTTTACGGCGCCAATCATAATACCTTTTACAAAGTACTTTTGAAGGAATGGGTAAGCGCACAATATAGGAAGTGTTGAAACCACGATAACCGCATATTTAATTGTTTCAGCAACACCTTCCTGGTCACCCATGTTACCGCCGCTTTCCATCATGCTGGCTGTGTCATTCTCAATAAGGATACCACGAAGCACCAACTGAAGTGGCTGCAAATCTCTTCTCTTCTGAAGATAAATCATAGCATTAAACCATGAGTTCCAGCAGGAAACCGCATAGTAAAGAAGGATAACTGCCATGGTAGGTTTCGCAAGCGGAATTACAACCTTCCAAAGTATTGTCCAGTGACTTGCACCGTCGATTTTTGCTGATTCTTCAAGGCTATCGGGAATACCCAAAAATCCGGTTCTCATAATAATCATATTGTATGTTGAAATTGCAGTCGGAAGGATAAGAGCCCAATATGTATTTGTAAGACCGAGTCCGTTTACAATGAGGTATGTAGGAATCATACCGCCGCCAAAGTACATTGTGAACATAATAAAAAGTGTAATTGGTGCATTGAAAAGCACATTCTTTCTTGAAAGAACGTATGCACAAAGTGATGTGAGCACCATGCTTACTACTGTACTTGCAACCAAAACGATAAGAGTGTTTTTGTAACCTGTCCAGATGTTAGGGTTTTTGAAAACCTCCTTGTATGCCGCAAATGAAAAACCTGCGGGTTTGAGCAAAATGCCCTGATGTCTCATAAGTTCGTTGCTCTGGCTGAAAGATGCCATTACAACGTAGTAAATAGGATATAATGTAATCACAACCATGAAAAGCATAAACACTATATTAAATATGTTAAAAGCCTTTCTGCTTGGACTTTCTTTAATATGCATAATATTTTTTAATGGTACTAGTTATACCATATTCTCCTTTCCAATTTTTTAATCAAATCGTATTACCACAAGCTCGTTTCAGTAAGCGCTTTACTGATTTTATTAGATGTGATAACCAAAATCAAATTGATGATTGAGTTGAAAATACCAACCGCTGTACTGAAGGAATAAGCATTTGCTCCGCCTTCGCCGCCGAGACCCTGTCTGTAAACGTAACTCGAGATAACATCGGCAGTTTCATAAGTACCTGCATTGTAAAGAAGAATAATCTTTTCGTAACCAACGCTCAAAAGACTTCCCATTCTGAGAATGAGCATAATTACAACTGTAGGCAAAATACCCGGAAGTGTAATATGCCATGTCTGTCTGAGTCTTCCTGCACCGTCGATTCTTGCAGCTTCGTAAAGTTCCTGGTCAATACCTGCAAGAGCTGACAAGTAAATAATTGAACCCCAACCTACTTCCTGCCATACACCTGTTATAACGTAAACCGGCACGAAATATTCGGGATGGTTAAGCATTGTTGTTCTTTCGCCGCCAAAAAGTGCAATAATATCATTGATAAAACCGTCACGGGCTGTAAATGTGTGAATCATACCACAGATAACAACCATTGACACGAAGTGAGGTAAGTATGTAATAGTCTGTGTAATCTTTGTAAACCATTTGCTCTTAAGCTCGTTTATAAGAAGCGCCAGTATAATCGGAGCAGGGAAGCCTACCACGAGTGATGAAATACTGATTGTAAGTGTGTTCTTAAGCAAACGGAAGAAGTAAGGATTTGTAAGGAAGGTATAGAAGTGCTTGTAAAAAGGTTGCGCCCACGGACTTCCCAAAATACCTGTTCTCGGTCTGTAATCCTTAAATGCGATAAGTGCACCATACATAGGTGCGTACATAAAGGTAATGTAGAATGCCAAAACCGGAAGTATCATTACGTAAAGGCTCCAGTTCTGACGGAAATCTTTCTTAACCAATGCAGGCCAAGATTTCTTTGTTGTCGGCACAGCCGACTTTGCTGCTTTAACTTGACTCATTTTTTTCCGCAAGAAAACTCCTGCGTTTCCCCCTTTTTTATTTTTTGTCTTTCGGAAACCTCAAAGGCATCCGAACTTTAATGTCCGCAAGGACCGACTTTTGTGATTATATTTTACACCAAAACCCCAAATACGTAAATAGACAGTTTTTAATTTAAACTGTCATTATTTAAGTTTTACGGGGCTTTTTTGTCGAAAACATGCACCTTTTAGTCCTGCAAACAAAAACCACTATTTATATGATACTACAAAATTTAGGATTAGTAAACAGTTTTTTGAAAAAATTTTTATTTTTTTATTTAGCATGTATACTCACCGAAAACTATCATTTAAATTCTGTCTTCAATTTTCACATAGTCTGTTTTCTTTGTAACACTTTTGTAAGCAGGACGTATAATCTTACCTCCGACAGTAACCTCCTCGATTCTGTGAGCACACCAGCCAACAACTCTGGAAATCGCAAAAATAGGTGTGTAAAGTTCTTTTGGGATTCCGAGCATTTTGTAAACAAATCCCGAATACATATCGACATTCGCACACATAACCTTTTTTGCTCCCTTTATTTCCTCAAAAGCACCTGGCGAAAGTCTCTCGATAGCATCATAGAGCATAAATTCTTCCATACAGCCTTTTTCCTTAGCAAGTTCTCTTGCCTGCGCCTTTAAAATTGTTGCACGAGGGTCGCTCTTTGTGTAAATAGCATGACCCATTCCATATATAAGTCCGCTTCTGTCATATGCTTCTTTGTTGAGTATTTTAATAAGATAACGTCTTACTTCTTCGTCGTTTGACCAGTCTTTTACATTTTCCTCAATTTCTTCCATCATGGACATTACACGGTTATTTGCACCGCCGTGCTTTGGTCCTTTAAGCGAGCCTACCGCCGCTGCGATTGCAGAATATGTATCAGTTCCGCTTGAAGATACAACGTGTGTTGTAAATGCGCTGTTGTTACCGCCGCCGTGTTCTGCATGAAGTATCAAGGCCGTATCTAAAACAGTTGCCTCAAGAGGAGTATATTCATTATTCTGCCTCAGCATGTACAAAAAGTTTTCAGCAGTTGACAAATGTGGCTGAGGCGAATGAATAACAAGACTTTTTTTATCATAGTAATGAAGTTTTGCCTGCTGTGCGTAAGCTACCATGGTAGGAAATCTTGCAATAAGCTCAATGGACTGACGAAGCATATTGGAAATCTCAGTATTGTCAGGGTCGTCATCATACGAATATGAAACCAGAACGCTTCTTGCAAGTTTGTTCATTATATCGCTGCTTGGAGCTTTTAAAATCATATCCTCGGTAAAGCCTGCTGGAAGTTCTCTGTTGTTTCCTATAAGTTTTTTGAAGTTTTCAAGTTTTTCCACAGACGGAAGTTTTCCGAAAAGAAGAAGATATGCCGCTTCTTCATAACCAAACCTGCCCTCTTTCTGGCAGTTTGCGATAAGCTCGGAAACATCAACACCTCTGTAGCTTAGGCATCCTTCATCAGGAACTTTGTCGCCTTCATCAAAGATATATCCATGAACATTACCAATATTTGTAAGACCCACCAAAACACCCGTTCCATCTTCGTTACGAAGTCCTCTTTTCGCATTGTATTTCCCGTAAAGTTCAGGGCTTATCTTATAATTTTCTTTTATTATTTCACAAAATTCATTAAAAGTTTCTTTCATAATGTCTCTCCGTTACTGATTAGAATTTAAAACATCTTTGTTTCTTTCAAGGGATTCAGAAAGGCTTAAATGTCCGAATTCGTCAATTTTTTTGCCTTCAACAAGAATTTGCACCTTTTCAACACCCTCAACCTCACAAAGTGTATTTACAATAGAATACACCGCAAGCATTTCTGTTGAACCGCCCATACCATTTGAAGTAAAAGCGGCAGAAAGGTTTACAAAACAAATTCCGTCTTTTGTTTCTGTTGATAAAACTTTTACCCCCTGAGGAAGCACAGAGTAAAGCCTGTCATTTTTAGGGCCTGCGAGAAGCGCACCAACAACAGCTGTTTCAAGTTTTTCGCCTTCCTTTAAAACGATTTCCCTGGATTCAGGAACCAGATACATTGCATTTTCATCTGCAAAATAGAGAGTTGCAACAGTCGTATCGCTTGTAACCTGACTTATATCCGTCACAATGTCATCTTTGCCCATGGGGCCCAAAGGCTCGTTTGTGGAAATCGAAGTAATCATTTCTCCTTCAACAAGGATTTGAGTTTTACTCACACCCTCTATATCACAAAGAGTGCTGATAAGAGCATATCTGCTCCAGAGCTTTTCTATTCTTGTGCCCGTGTTAAACTGTGCCGATAAATTTACAGTTGCAATATTATCGGAAAGCTCGATTCCCAAAATTCTCGTTCCGTCAGGCATTGCTTTTTTAAGTCCTTCGCCCTGCGGTCCCGAAATAAGGGCATTTACCGCAAACATAAGTAAGTTTTCCTCTTCCGCAGGAACATTCCTTACTTCTGTTACCATGTTTTTTGTCTCGCTGTCGGGGAAATAAAGTGTTACAGTTTCACCCTGTTTTTCACTTTTCTGACATCCTGTACCAAAGCAAAGTATAAAGCACATCAAAAGGAATAATGCTTTTTTCATATTATCTCTCCTCCTTTTGCTCTGTCTATTTTTCCGACTCTTCTTTGTTTTCTTTGTCGTCACCTAAATTTGCAACTGTGGGAATAATAATTCTGAAAAGACTTCCCACTCCCTCACGGCTTTCAACAAAAATTCTTCCGCCGTGAAGCTGAACTGATGATTGTGCAATAGAAAGACCAAGTCCCGTTCCGCCCGTTTCTCTTGCTCTTGCTTTGTCAACTCTGTAAAAACGGTCAAATATTTTTTCGGTTTCCTCTTCCTGCATACCTATACCGCTGTCTGCAACGGTTATATAAACCTCTTGCTTGTCTCTGTACATTTCAACATAAACCCAGCCTCCATCAGGAGTGTATTTTATGCTGTTGTCAACAATGTTGTAAACCGCCTCCCAGAGTTTATCTGCATCAACAGTTGCGTAAACGTCCTCGGGAAGCAAAACCTCAAAGTCAATTTTTTTCTCTTCCGCAAGAGGCTTTAATGATTTTACAATCCTTCGCATAAGCCCCTTAAGATTTATAACGGAAAGCTCAACCATTTCTGTTTCTTCTGCCGATGCATCCATCTTTGTAAGGCTTAAAAGTTTGTTCGTAATTCTTGTAAGACGGTCAACCTCGTCATTCATGTCGCACAAAAACTCACGCACAACCTCCATATCCACATCAGGATTTTGCAAAATCGAGTCACAAATAAGTTTTAAAGAACTTAACGGTGTTTTAAGCTCATGAGAAGCATTTGACACAAACTGCTGTCTTCTCTCCTCTACTATATTTATGCGGTCAACCATTTTGTTAAACTCTTCAATAAGTTCATTTATTTCATTAACACTTCTGTAATCAATAGTTTTTCTGACCTTGCTGTCGCTCATATCTTTAATTTTAGACTTTATTTTTGAAATAGGTCTTGTAAAAAGATTTGAAAGCGCAAGGCTCAAAATTCCCACGATGATACAAATAACACCTGATAAAATGAGAAGATTTTTTCTCATGTGCTCATGGTACTCTACCATACTGTCAGAAGATGCCTGAAGGTAAATCACACCCACTACCATTCCCTGCTCTTTTACGGGAACTGATACTATAATGTAGTTTCTGTCATTTTCAGTTGTTTTTTCAACACTTTCCTGCCCTTCAAGAGATTTTGCAACCTGGGATACGAGCATTGTTTTTCCAACGAGGTTTGCGGCCTCCGAAGTATCAAACAAAACCTTTGCATCTTCATCAAGGAACATTACTCTGGCATCGCCCACCATTTCTATGGTTTGCTTAAATTCCTTTATTCCCCTGAGTTGTTCAAAATTACTCTGTGCAGCAAAGTTGGCAATAATATTTGCCTTTGTCAGAAGGTCAACTTTTCTTTCGTTAAAAGAATACTCGCTCACAAGGTTTAAAACATATCCCATGATAAGTACAAGTGTCACAAGCATTATGAGAACATAAGTTGCCGCAAGGCGCCATTTTATACTGCCTATAACTGCATTAGTTTTCTTTAAAATAGTAACCTACCCCCCATTTGGTGAGTATATATGTTGGTGTTGCCGGGTCAGGCTCGATTTTTTCACGGAGTCTTCTCACATGAACGTCAACCGTTCTGATATCTCCCGGATAATCATATCCCCACACAATGTCAAGAAGATGTTCTCTTGAATATACTTTTCCTGCGTTGCTTACAAGAAGGTCAATAAGGTCAAATTCTTTTGATGTAAGCTCTATCCACTTGTCGTCTATGCGAAGTTTTCTGAGATTGTAGTCAAGCTCAAGCCCTGCGCCACCTCGCTGACCTTTTCTTCCTCCGTCATTTCCGCTTCCTGTTCTGCGGAGAATAGCTTTAACTCTGGCCTTAAGCTCTAAAATGTTAAAAGGCTTTGTAAGATAATCGTCCGCCCCATATTCAAGACCTAAAATTTTGTCCATGTCATCAGTTTTAGCCGTGAGCATAATGATGGGCACCTTTGAAAAATCGCGAATTTTCTGGCATACCGCAAGCCCGTCAATTTTAGGAAGCATAAGGTCGAGAATAATAATGTCAATACTTTTGTCCCTCGCAAGTTTCAAGGCTTCCTCGCCGTCATAAGCGGTTTCAACCTCAAAACCTTCCTGTTCGAAATTAAACTTAATTCCTTTAACCAATAACTTTTCGTCATCAACAATAAGTATTTTCAACTCTTATTTCACTCCGTTTCATAATTTATTCTGTCACAATAATATTTTTTATTTCATCATACATCTTTTCACCTATTCCCCTGACTTCCATTATTTGCTGTGGGGAAGAAAAACCACCCATTTTATCTCTGTACGCCAATATTCTTTCTGCCGTTTTGTCTCCTATGCCGTCAATAGACATAAGTTCGTATTTCGTTGCCGTGTTTAAATTCACCTTGTATGCAATGCCTGAGTTCGGCTCGCTTTCCCTGTCCGCAACAATTACTTTTTCTCCATTTCTAAGTAAAAAAGCAATGTTTATTTTTCTGTTTGCATTTTCCGTAAAGCCTCCCGCCGCCTCAATGGCATCACCCACACGGGAGCCTTCTTTAAGAGAGTATCTTCCGGGGTTTATAACCTCACCACCGACCTCAACCTCTATTGTTCCCGCTTTGTCATTTTCCGAAAGCATCGCTTCCAACTCTTTTCTGTCTGCCGTCTCATTTAAATAATTTGCAGAAACCATGCCAAGTATTAAAAGCACCATTATGCAAATGGAAATGGAAATAATTTTTTCTTTATACTTTTCAAGTATTTTTAACATAATTTATCCTCAAATAAAAAAATTACTTGCCACAACAGAAGTTTTGTTATATTATATAATATAATAGAAATTTTTTCAACACTTTTGACAAAAAATACTTATATACTTTTTTACTACCGATAAGATAGGAGCAATTTATGAGTTACTTTAAAAAAATAATTTTACTCACTCTGGCATTTATCCTTGCGTTTACCTGCGTATGTTCAGCTGAAATATCATTAAAATCCCCGTCAGCAGTTTTGGTTGACGGCGAATCAGGGCTTACTCTTTTTGAAAAAAATTCGGATAAAAAGATGTACCCTGCTTCAACCACAAAAATTGTTACCGCAATTTTAGCAATTGAAAGTGGCGGACTCGAAAAAAACGAAATGCTCACAGCTAGTTTTTATGCTGTCAACAGTATAGAATATGACAGCAGTAAAATAAATCTTTCCGAAGGGGAAAAAATGTCCTTTGAGAACTTGCTCTATTCTCTTATAATTGCCTCTGCAAATGATGCGGCAAATGTTCTCGCAGAATATATAAGCAAAACCCCAGAAGGTTTTGTTGAGCTTATGAACAAAAAAGTAAAGGAACTCGGATGTGAAAATACCCATTTTACAAACCCCCACGGACTTCATGACGAAAACCATTACACAACTGCAAAGGACCTTTCAAAAATCGCAGTGTATGCAATGAAACTTCCATTTTTTGCAGAAGCCGTTAAAATGACAAAACACACCATTCCTCCCACAAATAAAATGGACGAGGAACGCATTTTGCACTCAACAAATCACCTTCTTGATAAAAAATCAAAATATTATTATCAGTATGCAACAGGAATAAAGACGGGATATACAAGCCATGCAGGCTATTGCCTTGTTGCATGTGCCGAAAGCGGAAACGAAAAATATATATCCGCAGTTTTAGGTGCAAAACCTGATGACACAGAAACTTCGTCTTTTGTTGACAGTAAAAAACTTTTAAAGTATGGCTTTGAAAACCATGATGCTCATACTGTCGCAAAAAAAGATGACATAATAAGCTCTATCCCAATAAAAAGCAGTTTTTCTGATGAGGCAATTTTAACTGCGTCTCAAACTGTCAATCTCATTTTACCAAAAGGCGCAGACCCCAAGAAAATCGAAAAGAAAGAGTACATAAAACAAACTGTTAAGGCACCCGTAAAACTTGGTGAAAAACTTGGCAGAATGGAATACTGGTATGACGGAGTAAAGGTAGGAGAGTGTGATATGCTTTCTGTTTCCGATTATTCAAAAATCCCGCTTGCCTTTATTTTTAAACCCATTTACAAACTTTTTAAATCAGCAGTATTTTATATTCTTTTAGTGTTTGCATTTGTAACTTGGTTTCTTTATTCTTCTTTTAAAAGACAACGCAGGAGACGCAGACGCAGAAGAAAGACTTCGAGGTAAAGAATATTGAGAAGAGTTTTAAGCTATATCCGCCGAGCGGTGGATGATTATAAAATGATAAATGAGGGTGACCGCATTGCCGTTGGCATTTCAGGCGGGAAAGACAGCAGCACCCTCGCCCTTGGTCTTAATGCTTTAAAGCGTTTTTATCCGCAAAAATTTGAGATAGTCCCCATAAGCCTTGATATGGGTTTTCCCGGCATGGACTATTCTCCCCTTACAGAGTGCTTCAAAAACGCAGGAATAGACCTTGTAATTCAGAAAACAAACATAGCCGAAATAGTTTTTGATATAAGGCAGGAAAAAAGTCCCTGTTCTCTTTGTGCAAAACTTCGCCGCGGTGCACTTCATGATGCCGCAAAAGAACATGGATGCAATAAAGTGGCACTCGGCCATCACTTTGATGATGTTATCGAAACCTTTTTTCTTTCACTCTTTTATGAAGGCAGAATAGGATGCTTTAGTCCAGTAACATATCTTGACAGAAAAGACATTCACGTGATAAGACCTCTTATTTATATGACAGAGCATCAGGTTATTGGTTTTATGAACAGAAATGATATTCCGACAGTAAAAAGCTCATGCCCTGCTGACGGAAATACAAAAAGAGAGGATATGAAAAACCTTCTCAAAAGATTAAATAGTGAAAACCACGGACTTTCCGAAAGAGTTTTCACCGCAATAAAAGATACGTTGCCCGACTGGAAAATAAATTAAAAAGAAAGGATTTGTTATTATGAAAATCAAAAAAGCGGTTATCCCTGCAGCAGGACTGGGAACAAGATTTCTCCCTGCTACAAAAGCAGTTCCGAAGGAAATGCTCCCCATAGTTGACACTCCTACTTTGCAATACATTATTGAGGAGGCAGCGTCATCAGGTATTGAGGATATTCTCATTATAACAGGTCGCGGAAAAAGAGCTATTGAGGACCATTTTGATAAATCCTACGAGCTTGAAAACGAGCTTAAAAGAGCAGGTAAATTTGATTTTATAGAGCAGATTGAACCAATTTCCTCTCTCGCAAACATTCATTATGTAAGACAAAAAGAGGCACTCGGACTCGGACATGCCATCCACTGTGCAAAATCTTTTGTAGGTCATGAGCCTTTTGCAGTACTTTTGGGTGACGATATAGTTCACAGCGAAACCCCATGCCTTAAACAGATGATTGACGTTTACGAAAAATATTCCTGCAGTATCTTAGGTGTTCAGACAGTTTCTGAAAACGACGTTTCAAAATATGGAATCATAAAACCAGGTCCCGTTTCAGACCGAGTTTACAGAGTTTTGGATATGGTTGAAAAACCAAAAAAAGAAGATGCACCTTCCCGCATTGCAGTTTTGGGAAGATATATCATAACTCCTGAAATTTTTGAGTGCCTCGAGAATGTAACCCCTGGTGCAGGCGGAGAAATTCAGCTTACAGATGCACTTTCCATGCTTTCAGCCAAACAACCTATTTATGCCTATGATTTTATTGGCAAGCGCTATGATGTCGGTAATAAAATGGGATTTTTGCAGGCCACTGTTGAGCAGGCACTTCGCCGTGATGACATCAAAGACGAATTTATGGAATATCTTAAAAAATTAGTCGGAGAAAATAAATGAGAGAATGTTTTAAAGCCTATGCAAAAATAAATATTTCTCTTGACGTTGTGGGAAAAAGGGCTGACGGCTATCATAATCTTAAATCGGTTATGCAGTCGGTAAGCCTTCACGATAAGGTTTTTATAAATACTGATTATGACGGAATACGCATAAAATCAAACCTTTCCTATCTTCCTTGCGACAGACGGAATATTGTTTTTAAAGCTGCGGAGCTTTTCTATGCAGAAATAGGAAAAAATCCTGCAGCAGATATATATATTGACAAGAAAATCCCGATGGGAGCAGGACTTGGAGGCGGAAGTGCAGATGCCGCCGCCGCTCTTCTGGGACTTAATAAAATGCATGGTTTCCCCATAGAAAGTGAAAACTTGGAAAAAATAGGGCTATCTTGCGGAGCAGATGTCGTTTTCTGCATGAGGGGCGGCACTCACCTTGCAGAAGGTGTGGGCGAAATTTTAACTCCCCTTCCATCTATGCCCGAGTGCCATATCGTGCTTATAAAACCTTCTCTTTCTATAAGCACCAAAACAGTTTTTGAAAACTTTTCGCTCTCAGAATGTGAATATCACCCCGATACAGATGGCATAATTTCAGCACTTAACTCGAAGGATTTGCACGCACTTTCCATAAGAGCCTTCAATGTTTTGGAAAAAGCCGTAGAGCCCAGATATAAAGACCTCGTAAAATATAAAAGTGAGCTTTTGTCCTTTGGTGCTCTTGGCAGTTGCATGAGCGGAAGCGGCTCAGCAGTTTTCGGCATTTTTAACTCGCAAAAGGAAGCAAAAAAAGCTGTTTCCCACTTTAAAAGAGCACATAAGTGCTTTTCATTTTCTGCTTTGCCTCAAAATGAGTTGATTTTTCCTTAATTTTTCAGTTGACAACCAGAGATTGTGGCTGTATAATTAATTGATTTAAAAATTTCCGAAAGGCGGATTATATTGAAAAAAATTATTACTTTGATTCTTGCAATTACAATCACAATATGTACACTTTATGCTCCTGCATCTGCAAGGGAGCTTGAGGTTATAAGGGCACTGGGTGCATACCCGCGTCCCCCCGCAGCACCGCCGAGCGTTGTTAAAAGCCTCGGAGTGGAATTTACATCTCATAGCGAAAGCCTTATGAAAAATCAGCCCGTAATGGTTGAAATGAAAATTACAAATGTTCCCGAAGGCACCACAGCGTCCCTTCAGTGGAAGCAAGACGGCGTTCCTCTTTCTGACGGATACTATAGCAATATCGACCTTTACGAAGGGATTACCATAAGCTATCAGGGACTTTTGCCCTACTATTCTCCTAAAGGCTCCACAGGAGTAAGTGTGGATATTGCAGTTGACGGAATTATAAGAGAAGAGCTTATCACAATTCCCTATAGCCCTGACACTTATATTGACACCGAGGTACAAAGGGTTTTGGAACTTGTTCAGCCGATGCAGATAAGAGCCACAGTAACTTCTTCCTCTGCTACATACGGAAACAGCTCCCTTACAAATAAAGTGGGAACAGTTGCGGCAGGCACTTCCGTTATATATTATGACCATAACGAGGAATATTCTGCTTACATTCAGCTTCCCGATGCAACATATGTATGGGTGCCATATGGCAGTGTTCGCATTTCTTCCTCAAACTTTACAGAGTCGGGTGACTATACAAATGACGAGAAAGAAATTTTTGTAAATGCAAAAGGTTACGACAGCCAGACAGGTTACCTTATCTGGATTAACCCCAGAAGGCAGAAAGTTAATATTTTTGTAGGAAGCCGTTTTAAATGGAAGATTTTAAAATCTTTCTCTTGCGCTACAGGTGCAAACACAACTCCTACACCCATGGGAGTTTATAAATACATTGCAAGAGAAGATAAATGGGTAAAACCCGATTATCAGGTGCGCCCCATTTTATATTTTGAACTTTACAGAGGACTTGCATTTCATTCAAGACTTTATACTCCCGATGGCTCAACACTCATTGATGCCACCATTGGCCGTCCTGCATCACACGGGTGTATAAGAATGTATGATGATGATGTAAGATGGATGGAAAGAGACATGCCATTTAACACAACAGTTATAGTTTACTAGGAATGTGATAAAATGCACAGCCCTGACCATATGTAATAAAAATCTGCCTTTTGGCAGATTTTTTACAGAATGTTAATAAACTTATTTAAAGTTTTATGTTACAATATAGTTTAGTGCCTTGCACAATAATTTTAAGGATTTGGTTTTAATGATGATGTGTTCACACTGCAAAAAAAATCTTGCAGTTATATTTGTTACAAGAATGGAAAACGGAAAAACGATAAATGAAGGTCTTTGCCTTCCCTGCGCAAAAGAGCTTGGGATTGATGTTTCAAAGTCTATGGAAGCCATGGGAATAAGCCCCGAGGATTTTGATAATCTTGAAGAGCAGATGGCAGGCTTTTTTGGTATGCCCGGGGATATGATGGAGTCTTTTGTTGATGATGACGATGACAATCCCATTAAGAGCTTTTTCAAACTTGCAGGCGGAAACGCAGAAGAAGAAACATCTAAAAAAGAAAATGGCAAAAAAGAAAAGAAGAAAAAGAAAAGCCTTCTCGATTCTTATGGCACAGACCTTACAAAACGTGCCGCAGAAGGACTTGTTGACCCCGTTGTAGGAAGAGAAAGCGAGATTACAAGGTGCATTGAGGTTTTAAACAGACGCACAAAAAATAACCCCTGCCTTATTGGTGAGCCGGGTGTCGGCAAAACTGCAATTGCAGAAGGACTTGCCCTTCGCATTGCCGCAGGCACAGTTCCCGAAAAACTGTTAAATCACCGCATTTACCTTCTTGATTTTACTTCTATTGTCGCAGGAACTCAGTTTCGCGGGCAGTTTGAGGCGAGACTCAAGTCAATTCTGGAAGAAGTAAAAAAAGCAGGCAATATAATTTTGGTTATAGACGAAATTCATAATATTGTTGCCGCAGGCGATGCTGACGGGGCAATGAGTGCCGCAAATATATTAAAACCCTCTCTTGCAAGAGGCGAAATTCAGATAATAGGCGCAACAACCACCACAGAATATAGAAAATTTATTGAAAAAGATACTGCTTTAGAGAGAAGATTTCAGCCAATAATGGTGGATGAGCCTACAATAGACGAAACTATTGAAATTATAAAAGGACTTCGCCCGTACTATGAAAAATTTCACAAGGTAGAAATTCCAACCGAGGTTATAATTTCTGCCACAAAATTAAGTGAAAGATATATTACTGACCGATATCTTCCCGATAAAGCAATTGATATAATAGACGAAGCGGCATCGCGCGCAAATCTTAAAAACACTTCTCTTTCAAAACTTTACAACATAAACTGCGACATTGAAAAAATCAATGCACAGCTCGAAGAAGCGTCGGGCGAAGAGAACGGATATGAAAAAATTGCAGAACTTCGCATGAATCTTTGCCGTCTTGAAGACGAAAAGAAACTGCTTGAAGTCGAAATTACAACCCCCGCCCTTACTACCGAAGATGTTGCAAAGGTAATAGAAAAATGGACAAAAATACCTGCCGCAAGCATTACAAAGGGTGAAAACGAAAAGCTCTTGTCACTCCCTGAAACACTTCGCAAAAGAGTAAAAGGACAAGATAAGGCGATTGACGCAATTTCTGCGGCAATTCTCCGAAACCGCGTCGGTCTTTCCAAGAAAGAGAGACCCGTATCCTTTATTTTTACAGGCTCCACAGGTGTCGGAAAAACAGAGCTGGTACTTTCCCTTGCCGAAGCAATGTTTGATAGCGAAGAAGCTTTAATCCGCCTTGACATGTCGGAATACATGGAGAAACATGCCGTTTCCAAAATTATAGGAGCGCCTCCGGGATATGTAGGGTATGATGATGCAGGTCAGCTTACCGAGAAAGTAAGAAGAAAACCATATTCCATAATTTTACTTGATGAAATTGAAAAGGCTCATGCAGATGTTTTAAATATTCTTCTGCAGATTTTTGAAGACGGAAGAATATGCGATAGCCACGGAAAGGTTGTCAGCTTTAAAAATACTATTATAATAATGACATCAAATGCGGGAAGCGACCATAAAGGCAATGCCCCCGGCTACACCATAAACGAAGCTAAGGCATCGGAGGACAAGGTAAAAGCCGCACTTAAAGAGTATTTCAGACCCGAATTTATCAATAGAATTGATGAGATAATTACATTTAATTCTCTTTCCAAAGATGTCCTTCTGGAAATTTTGAGAAAACTTGTGGGTGAATTTTCCGAAAAACTTATGGAACGTGATATAAAATTTGAAATCACCGAGGATGCACTCTCACTCCTTCTTGAAAAGGGTTATGACCCCAAAAACGGTGCGAGACCGCTTCGCCGCATAATACAAAAAGAACTTGAAGATAAGGTTTCAAAAATGATTGTAATGGGTACACTTTCTTCAAAAAACACTTTAAAAGCTATGGAAAAAGACGGCGAAATTGTATTTTCAAGCGAAAAAATGTAAAATCTTTCATTCTTTTTTAAAAATGTATTGAAATTTTTTGCTTTTTGTGTTATTCTGTTTAATTGAGGAGGTGTGTAAAATGGCATATGTAATTACAGATGAATGCATCAGCTGCGGCGCTTGCGAAGCTGAATGCCCTGTTTCATGTATTTCTGCCGGCGATTCTGCTTATGTAATCGATGCAGACACATGTATTGAGTGCGGTAACTGCGCTAATGTTTGTCCTGTGGGAGCTCCTGTTCAGGACTAATGCAGATTGTATCTGCTTAAGCAGTTATGTTAGTATCAAAACTCCGCCAAAAGCTTTAAAATTAGGCTTTTTCTGTGTTGTCGGTCTTGAAATATAATAAATATTCCTGCGACCTTCCGCCGTGAAAAATCACAAATTTTAAAGCTTTATGGTCAGAAAGATTTTTTGTCTGGATTTTTTCAGGCAATGCAAGGCAAAAACGGAGCTAATACTGACGTATTTGCGAGTATTTTAACAAAGCAGTGACGAAAAAATCCGCCAAAAAACGGGTTCTGATATTAACGTAACTGCTTAAGGGGCTGTGTCATGGCATAAATTTGCTTTTTGATACAGTCCCGTTATTTTTATGAGGTAAATATGGAGCTTTTGGAAAACGAAAGAATAGATGATTTGCAATTTCGCGGACTTTCTATAATCCAACGCAAAGATGGATTTTGTTTCGGATGTGACGCTGTGTTCCTTTCCCACTTTGCTACTCTCAAAAAAAGTGACAAGGTGCTTGATTTGTGCACAGGAACAGGTATTATCCCCCTTCTGCTTCACGGAAGGTATTCACCAGAAAAAATATATGGCATTGAAATTATCCCCGAAATTGCAAAAATGGCACAGCGAAGCGTATTACATAACGAAATTAAAAATATAGAAATTATAAATGATGACCTTAAAAATGCCCCCTCTCTTTTCGGGCATGAATGTTTTGATGCAATAACCTGCAATCCGCCTTATGAAAAAATGGGTGGCGGAATTGTAAACCCCACCGACATAAAAGCCATTTCAAGACATGAACTTATGTGTTCTCTTGATGATGTTTTGTCGGTGTCCCGTACTCTCTTAAAATTCGGTGGAAAACTTTTTATGGTTCACCGTGCAAACCGCCTTGCGGATGTTTTGTGCACAATGAGAGAGCATAAAATTGAGCCTAAAAGAATAAAAATGATTGCCCCATCTTATGAAAAAGAACCAAACCTTTTTCTGGTAGAAGGTATAAAAGGCTCAAAACCATTTTTAAAATTTGAAAAAACTCTTTATGTGTATAATGAAAACGGAAATTATACTGATGAAGTGAATAATATATATGAAAGGGGAAGTGTAAAGTGAGCGGAACCTTATATCTTTGCGCAACTCCCATAGGAAATTTAGGCGACATATCAGAAAGACTTATTGAAACACTCAAAAGTGTTGACCTGATTGCCGCAGAAGACACAAGGCATACTTTAAAGCTTTTAAATCATCTTGATATTAAAAAGCCGATGATAAGTTATTATGAGCATAACCGCCGCGAAAAAGGCGAACTGCTTGTTAAAAAACTTCTTGAGGGCGAAAATATCGCGCTCGTATCTGATGCAGGAACTCCTGCAATTTCAGACCCCGGTGAAGACTTGGTTTCACTTTGTGCCGAGGCAGATATTCCCGTAATACCCGTGCCTGGTGCAGTTGCGGCAATTTGTGCCCTTATAGTTTCGGCACTGCCTACGGGCAGATTTGCATTTGAAGGCTTTTTGAGCATGAACAGAAAAAGCCGAATGGATAGACTTGATGAAGTTAAAAACGATAAAAGAACTTTGATTTTTTATGAAGCACCCCATAAACTTCGCAATACACTCCGCGATATGTACGAAGTTTTTGGAGACAGAAAAATTTCCCTTTCAAGGGAAATCACAAAACTTCACGAAGAAACCATAAGAACAACTCTTTCAAAGGCACAAACTCTTTATAGTGACGAAAACCCACCAAAGGGTGAATATGTTCTCGTAATAGCCCCTGCCGATAAAACGGAGGAGGAAGTGCTCTTTGAAAGCATGACCATATCAGAGCATGTAAACTACTATATCGAAAGCGGAGATGACGAGAAAAC
>JAZOQG010000002.1:0-2881 GCA_045656005.1 Clostridia bacterium | reverse complement strand
TAACGGCGGCGGTATTTATGATGTAGAGAAAAAAGAGTATTTGTGGCAGGTTCCTCTGTCCCGTGATGCCCTTCAGTTGGTGGAATATATAGACAGAGTTTTTCCTGAGATGTCAATTCAGCTTTGCGGCTTTGAAAACTGCTATTTCTGCAAAACCAATGAATCTATGGAAAAGCATATTGTTTCGGCAGGTTTTCCCGATATTCGTTGTCATTATTCAGAGGTTACCGAAACTCTTGCAAAGGTGCTTTTTGCGGATTTGTGCGAGGACAATCTCTTCAAACTTGCAGATTTGCTAAGTAATCATCCTATGGCGGATATGTTTGACTTTATCCGTTCAGACCCCGAATATTACGAAATTCTTCCCAAGGGAGTAAGCAAGGGGGACCTTCTTATGAAGCTTGCTGACCTTTTGGGTGTGGACAGAAAGAGAACCATTGCCGTAGGAGATAATGATAACGATGCATCTATGATAAAGGCGGCAGGCGTGGGCTATGCCGTGGCAAACGCAAGCAAGGCAGCAAAAGACGCGGCGGACATTATAACTGTCAGCAACGAAGAAGACGCAATAGCTCAGATTATAAAAGACTTAGACGAAGGAAAAATTACTTTTTAAAAGGTGATAAAATGAATCAGAACATAAGAGAAAATAAAATGGGAACGCAGAAAATAAACACTCTTCTTCTTTCTATGGCTATTCCCATGATGATTTCAATGCTTGTACAGGCACTTTATAACATTGTGGACACAATGTTTGTATCAAAGCTGGGACAGGATGCCTTAACGGCACTTTCCCTTGCTTTCCCCGTGCAGAATTTCCTGATTGCAGTAGGTGTAGGAACGGGTGTGGGTGTAAACGCACTCCTTTCAAGAAGCCTCGGTGAAAAGAATTTTGAAAGGGCAAACCGCAGTGCGGAAAACGGAATATTCCTTTTTATAATAAGCTCGATAGTCGTAATGCTTTTGGGAATTTTCTGTGTAAAACCCTATTTTCAGTCTTTTGGTACGACAGAAAACATTGCAAAGCTGGGAACAGATTACCTCAGCATATGTATGATATTTTCCGTGGGACTTTTCGGACAGACAATGTACGAAAAGATTTTGCAGTCAACTGGTAAAACTGCGTACAGTATGATTGTACAGCTTTCAGGTGCTGTTATCAACATTATACTTGACCCAATTATGATATTCGGTTATCTTGGTTTTCCTGCAATGGGTGTAACGGGTGCGGCAATTGCTACCGTTACGGGACAGATAATTGCTCTTTTGCTGGCGATATTCATAAACAGAAAATTTAACCGCGAGGTTTCAGTTTCTGTTAAAAATGTTATAAAGCCCAACGGTGAAATTATAAAGAGGATTTATTCCGTAGGATTTCCCTCAATATGCATGGCATCAATTGGCTCTGTGATGAATGTGGGAATTAACCAGATTATGCGCCTTTTCAGTGCAACAACAGCCGCAACGGGGCAGGCTGTATTCGGTATATATTTTAAACTCCAGAGCTTTGTATTTATGCCCATCTTCGGTCTCAATAACGGAATGGTGCCGATTGTTGCGTATAACTTTGGTGCGAAAAACAAGGAAAGAATAAAAAAGACCGTTCGCCTTGCAATTATTTATGCAACGGGAATTATGGCTTTTGGCTTTGCCCTCTTCCAGATTATCCCCGAGGAGCTTCTTAAGATTTTTGACACGGGAACAGACGATATGAAAGTTATTATTGAAATCGGCACTCCCATGATGCGCCTTATTTCAATCAGCTTCCTTGCGGCAGGATTCTGTATAGTGGCAGGGTCGGTCTTCCAGGCATTGGGCAACGGATTTTTAAGTCTTTGGGTGTCAATCTGCAGACAGCTTGCAGTTCTTGTCCCCGTGGCATTTCTTCTTGCATATTTTACAAGGGATATAAAATTTATGTGGCTTGCATTCCCCATTGCGGAAATTGCATCCTTCACACTTTCAGCTATATTTATGAAGAAAATATATAAAAACGAAGTAGATGTACTATAAAAAACAAAATGGGCGGTAATTTTTTACCGCCCATAAATCTATTATATAACAGTAAATGTCCGTTTGTAAATACTTTTTTGAAAGGATGGAAAATTTTCTCCCATTTGCATAAAAAACAGTTTTTTGATTTTCGGAAATTGTCAATTGAAATCCGTCAAAAAAACTGTTACACTTAAATCAAGGAAAGGGAGGTACACTCCGATGGAAAAGTAAATTAAATTCCTTTTTTGAAAAGTTAATAAATTGATTTCTACCTGTAGGAAGTAATGAGGTATAGTAAAAAACACGGCGGTGTGACGCTTAACATATATTGTTTGGTAGGAAAGGAACAAACAAGGCAGGGGAATCAGAAAAGTAACTTTTCAGGAGAGTACAAAATTCACCTTTTGCGGAAAAACACAAGAAGACCAGGGAATTCTCCTTAGAGAAAAGCAATTGCTGAAACGAGTTTTGAAAATGGTGTAAAAGCGAAAGGGAGACAAAGAAAGAGAGGATAACAAAAGATGTTAGATATCAAGAGTGAACAGAAGTGACCTCTGATTGTTGTAAAGAAAGCAGTCAGAGGTCACTTCTTTTTTTGTGTTTAGTGTTGAAAAAGCCAAAAAATGTGGTATACTTAAGAAGTAAGTTTTCAACAGGGGTGATAAAGTATGAATATTACACAGGATATCAAATACATCGGCGTAAATGACCGTGATATAGATTTGTTCGAGGGTCAATATATTGTTCCTAACGGAATGGCGTATAATTCTTATGTAATATTGGATAATAAAATAGCAGTTATGGATACTGTTGATGGAAGATTTAAGGATGAATGGCTTTCAAATCTTGAAAAAGCCCTGGACGGAAAATCTCCCGACTATCTTAT
>JAZOQG010000001.1:0-4319 GCA_045656005.1 Clostridia bacterium | reverse complement strand
CAACGAAAAGCAGGTACAGGAACTATCACCAAGATAACCGAAGACCTGTATGAAGGAATGTACTCTCCAAGAAATGCATATGGAAAAAAGATATCAAGAAAAGTATATGCAACCAGTCGTGAAGAGTGCGAAGTATTACTTGCAAAACTTATTAAGGAAATGAAAGCAGAGATAAGTGCTGAAAAAGAGCGTATCAAATTTGAACAAAGTATGTAAAAACTTTACTGCATAAGTCAAAGAAAAGGATAAAAATCTTTCTTGAAGAAAAGTATAAGTTATGCTATCATAAAAACATAATTCAGGAAAAGAGGTGGGAGTATGCTTAAAACATATAAACGATTGTTGCCTTATGCAATTTCTGTCATTGTATTGCTTTTTGTTGCATATTCTTGCCGTTATATCATACCACTATATGTAAATGCAGGTTTACACACAGTTATGTTTTCAACTGTTTTGTCAACTGTAAGAAACATTATTCATCTGGCTTTGCTTTTATCCTGGTGTATTTCAATTCGCAGAAGAATTGTTGATAATCAGATAAGACATCATCTGTTATGTGTTGGCATTCTTATGGTTTCCTGGGTGTTTCTTCGCGCAGTTAAGTTTGAATTTACTATGACAAACGAGGATATTCTCGGCAGATATATATGGTACTATTTCTATGTACCTATGATTTTGATTCCACTTCTTGGCGTGTACATTGTTCACCTTATTGGTAAGCCTGATGGTTATAAATTGCCACGTAAATTTTATTTTCTTTTAGCTCCTGCTTTTACTTTGCTTTTATTAATATTTACTAATGATTTCCATCAATTGGCGTTTGAATTTCCAAAAGGAATAAACCTTTATGATAGCGACTATGAGTACGGCATTGTTTTCTTTATAACCTTTGCGTGGTTCAGTCTTCTTGGCTTGTATTTTGTTATTATGCTTCTGAAAAAAAGCCGAGTGCCCGGTAGCAAAGCATTTAAAAGTCTACCTTTGGTAATTATGCTTGGCTCTATTGTTTTCTGGATTTTCTATGGAATGGGAATAATTAAGGGCGATCTTACCACTATTGACTGCTTGATTATTACATTGCTTCTTGAAAGTGCAGTGCAAAGCGGACTTATTCCGTCTAATTCAAGCTATAACGAAATTTTTAATGCAACTACTGTACCTGTAATGATTGTTGATGAAGATTATACAACTTGTTATTCTTCTGCAACGGTAACTGATGTTTCAGTGAAAGAAATAAAAAATGCAGAAGGTGGATTTTTAAACCTTGGTGATACAGTTCTTCATTCCAAAGAAATCAAGGGCGGTAGAGTTTTATGGCAGGATGATGTTGTAACGTTAAATAAACTGAAGGATCAGCTTCAAGAAACTATTTCCCATTTAGGCGAAGAAAATGAGCTTCTTAAAGCGGAAAACGAGGTTAAGGAAAACAGAGCAAAAGCCGATGAGAAAAACAGGCTATATGACCGTATAGCAAAAGAGGTAGAGCCACGCCTGAATTTTATCTCTGCTATTCTTAAAAATGTTAAAAATAACGGAATGGATTCACGAGCTGCAATGGCACAGATTTGCGTGGTTGGTTCATATATAAAAAGACGAGGTAACCTTTTGCTTTTGGGCGAAGAAAACGAAAAAATTCCATCTAAGGAATTGGAGTTCTGCTTTTTTGAATCGATGGATAATCTTAAGCTTTGCGGTGCTTTAACCTCATTGGATTGCTGTTGCGAATGTGATATTTCTCTTGAAAATGCAGTTAAAGTTTACGATTTGTATGAAAATATTGTTGAAAAGCTAATGGCTGAAATTTCAGCACTTCTTATCCGTCTCTATTGCGAAAATGAAAGCATTAATCTTCGTATGCAAATCGGGTGTAATGAAGGTGTTGCTGAATCAGTTTTTAAAGCTTTGAGTTTAATATCAGATAATTTAAATTTCGAGATTTCTGATGATGACATTATTATTGAATATTCACTTTCCGCGGGAGGTGAAGATAATGCTTGATTTTTATGATTTGAGTGCAACTCAGCGCTCGCTGTTTATGGCTTTTATTTTTGCTGAGCTTTTTGCATCACTTATTTTAACGAGGGCATCAATTAAAAGAAAAAGCATTTTCACAACCGTTCTTGCGTCACTTTGCAGTATTGTCATATCCACCATGACAGTTTTGTTGGCGTGCTTAATGAAATCTTCAAAAATCGGACTCCCTGAGGAACCAATCAGCAAATGGTTTTGCGAGCTTGAATTTGCTTATTTATTGCTCGTGGCATTAATTATTCTTATTGCTTTAGTGATTGGCTTTATAAAGGAAAAGAAATACATTGGCTCAACAATTACACCACTATCAATTAAAGAGAGTCTTGATAAGCTTTCAACAGGTCTTTGCTTTTCATTTGAAAACGGGAAGCCAGTTCTTGTTAATTACAAAATGAATGAGCTTCACCATAGGCTTTTTAACGAGGATTTGCAGAATGCAGAAGCCTTCTGGCACAGGCTTATTCACGCAACAGTTGAAAACGATGCTGAATGCATCAGCTCTGCAGAATCCCCATGTTATAAATTAAGCGACGGAACTGTGTGGTCTTTTTCAAGAAAAACAATTACAGGCTTTATTCAGATAACTGCTGCAGATACAACACAGCTATATAATGTTAATAAAGAGCTTGAAAAGAAAAATGTTGAACTGACTGCGCTTAATGAAAGATTAAAGGATTATGGTGCAAATGTTGATGAATTTATCCGCTCTAAAGAAAGACTTGAAACTAAAATAAATATTCATCGTGAATTAGGGCAGGCTCTTCTTACAACCCGAAGGTATTTGCAGGATGAAAGCGAAAATTTTCCTTTTGAAATATGGGAAAAGAATATTTCTGTTCTTCGTAAACAGGCCAGTCTTTCCGAGGATGACCCTTATGAAATGTTTTTGCAGGCTGCAAACACTATCGGCGTAAAGCTTGTGGTTGATGGTGATTTGCCTGAGGATACAGAAATAAAAAATCTTTTTGTGTCTGCTGCAGTTGAAGCTTTAACCAATGCAGTTCGCCATGGAAGGGCTACAACATTGTTTGTCAGAACTATTGAAACTACTGATTATTACAAGGTTATTTTCAAAAATGACGGAAATCAACCTACAGCACCTGTTAAAGAGGGTGGCGGACTTGGGTCTTTAAGAAAGAAAATACAAAGAGCAAACGGAGAAATGTCTGTTCTTTGTAAGCCTGAGTTTGAATTGGCAGTTACAGTTGGTAAATAACTTGATGCTAACAAGCCAAAAGGAGCATATTATGAAAAAATATAAAGTTATGATAGTTGAAGATGACCCAATGGCTAGAAAACTGCTTGAAATTTACATTAAAAGCAGTGATGAATATGAATTGGTGCAGTCAATTGAAAGTGCTGCTATGGCAGAAATTTATTGTATGTCAAAGAGCATAGACTTGATTCTTATGGATGTTTGCACAGCAATGAACGCAAATGGTCTTGATGCTTCAGAAAAAATCAAGAAAAATTATCCTAGTATTAAGATAATAATCATAACAAGCCTGCCTGAGTTCAGCTTTCTTAAAAAGGCAAAGAAAATCGGTGTTGACAGCTTCTGGTATAAAAACGCAACGGCACAGGAAATGCTTGATGTTATGAATCGCACAATGAATGGAGAAAACATTTTTCCTGATGAAACACCAACCCTTCAGGTTGGAAATGCAGTAAATGCTGAGTTTTCTGAAAGGGAGCTTCAGGTGTTGAAATGCGTTGTGGCTGGAGAAACTGATGCAGAAATTGCAGAGAAAATGAATATATCCCTGCGAACTGTTAAAGGTCATATCCAGAGTATGCGAGATAAAACAGGTTTTAAAAACCGAACTGAGCTTGCAGTGAAGGCTAGAGAATGCGGTTTTGTTATAGCAGAAGATAAAAACTGAATATTTATTATAAAACTTCCACAATAAAGGCGTATCTTTATTGTGGAGTTTTTTTGTCTTTTTTGCACTAAAGTACGGTGTGCGATTTTTTATATTTTGTTAAAATTTTAGTATGGAGAGTTGAATTTATGAAGCTTTCTTAAAGTTGAAAAAATTTTAATTTGATTTTTCTGAAGGGAGAAATGTAATATGGGAGCCTCTCCCTCAGTGGGGGCGGTGGTGCTCTCGGTGGCCGTGGGCTCAGCGCCGCAGGCGGTCAGCAGGAGCATCAGGGCCAAAGCGATGCAAATGAGTTTTTTCACGGTGGGTCCTCCTTATCTGTGGGGCCGGATGTAGAGTTCGTGTTTCTTGGGGGTGGGACGGGCGAAGACGCCGGAGACCAGACCCAGCATGGCGTAGATCGAT